>NZ_CAWUDJ010000004.1:0-223314 GCF_963920875.1 Anabaena sp. CCY 9910
AAGAATAATTTGAGTTAGAAATTATCTAGCTTCACTACATATTTACCACTACCGTTTATTTTTTAGGAAAAAAATACAAAATATACTCATATTTTATGATAGCCATCGCCAGATAATAAAAAATTTCAATCTTAACTTTAAAAATTTGCTTCTATATTTTAATAGACTAAACCTATTAAATTTTTATAAATCGCAACACTTATTAGATATCTATACAATTGCCAAGACCCCAAATTATTTGAAGATTCATTATTTCTCCTTTAGAAAATGCTCATATAATGTCTTCTACAATTTTTCCTCAAACTTCTGCTGTTATCTTGAATGACTCTACGATAAATGAGCATTTAACACAAAGACTATTTACGCGTAAAGAAGTCATCCCACCTGGTAAAGACATACTCTGGCGCATTGAGAGTGGGGCTGTTCGGACTCTCACCTGGAGTGAAGATGGCTCATTTATTACTTTGGGTTATTGGGGAGTAGGAGATGTGATTGGTTATCCTTTATCCAAGGTAAACCCATATCAAATTGAATGCTTGACAAGTGTAGAGGCTATTATTATACCCCAGCATCTTTGGCATCAATACACTAATAATCTGCTGACGCATATTCAACGGTCAGAGGAGCTTTTAAGCATCGTTCATCGCAAACCTCTTTCCCTACGTTTATGGCAATTTCTTATTTGGCTCAGTCAAAAGTTTGGGCGTAACTTAGAAAACGGCCAACTCATTGAGATATATATTACCCATCAGGAAATTGCCGAGGTCTTGAATACAACAAGAGTGACTGTAACAAGGTTACTACAGCAGTTTGAAAATGAAGGCGTGCTAGTACGTTATAAACGTCGCATTATTCTATGTTCACCAAATAAAACAATTATGAATATGAACTTAAAAAATAGGTAACTATCTTGTCTTTAGTACTGCTAAAGATGTATAGTCATTATATAAATCATGTGTATATACCCTTAAGTAAAAAAGGGTTAAATATATCACCGTGAGTATGAACTAATTGGTGTGAGTGAAGTTATAAACCATGACAAAACTGTTCTGGAACGCTTTAAAATTTAGTCCAGTTGTTTTTGCTGCGACATTTTTCGCTAGTAACAGCGCCTTAGCTGGTGAGCCAGTAACCAGTGTTTCCCAATTAACACAAGCTTCTAAGGCTCAAAATATTGGTCAGGTAACATCTGTATCACAATTCTCAGATGTGCAACCTACCGATTGGGCATTCCAAGCATTACAATCTCTGGTTGAGCGTTATGGTTGTATTGCAGGTTATCCCAACGGCACATACCGTGGTAATCGTGCTTTGACCCGTTATGAGTTTGCTGCTGGTTTGAATGCTTGTTTAGACAGAGTTAACGAACTGATTGCTACAGCAACAGCTGATTTAGTTAGCAAGCAAGATTTAGCTACTTTACAGCGTTTACAAGAGGAATTTTCTGCTGAATTAGCAACTTTACGCGGTCGTGTCGATGCTTTAGAAGCTCGTACTGCGGAGTTAGAAGCTAATCAATTCTCTACTACTACCAAGCTTTCTGGAGAAGCAATCTTCAGTGTGTCCCAAGCTTTTGGTGACACAAGAGCGCTACCTTCAGGTTCTCAAGCTGCTCGAAGCGATTTAGATTCTAACCTGGCTTTTGCTAACCGGGTACGTTTAACCTTAAACAGCAGTTTCACCGGCACAGACCAGTTGCAAACTCGGTTAAATGCTGGAAACATTATTGCTAATAATGCCAATAACATAGGTAATGCTTCCACCGGCACTAACATGACTCGCTTGGGTTATGACGGCGGTACTGATAACAGTGTTACCATCGATAAACTCAACTATGCGTTCAATCTGAGCGATTCTATCCGGGTCAAGATTGATGCAACTGGCGCTGAGTTGAACGAAAACGCCAATGTGTTTAATCCTGACTTTAGAAGCAGTGGTTCTGGCGCTCTCTCCCGCTACGGACGTTTTAGCCCTATTTATCGTCAAGCCAACGACGGTGCTGGTATCACAGTAAATGTTAATCCCAACGGGCCTTTAACTTTTACAGCAGCTTACGTGGCAACAGGCAGAAATAATGCTGCTAACCCTGCTGATGGAAATGGTTTATTTGATGGCAACAATGCCATTTTTGGTCAGGTTTCTTTCAAACCAAACCAAGCTCTTAACCTTGGTTTCGCCTACGCTCGTACTTATCAACAAACTCCAAACCTCTTCGGTAGCACAGGAAGTTCTTTTGCGAATAATCCCTTTGCTGGTGCTAGAACCGAAGCTAACCACTACGGTTTCCAAGCTACATTCCAACCCAGTTCTACTCTAACCGTTGGTGGTTGGGTGGGCTACACCACTGCTGAGGCTGTAACTGGTGCTAACAGAGATGCAGATGCGTTTTACTGGGCTGCTAGCCTTGGTATCAAAGACTTTGGTAGAGAAGGCAATACCTTGGGTTTGATATTTGGTCAGCCACCTAAAATTACTGGCGGTAACAATATTGCATCAGAAAGTGGTACTTCTTATCATTTAGAAGGTCTTTACAAGCTGAAACTAACTGACAATATTCTCGTGACCCCCGGTTTATTGGTGATTTTCAACCCAGAAAACAACAACAACAACGATACTATTTATGTAGGTACACTCCGTACTACATTCACTTTCTAAGTTAAGTATTTAACTACTTAATGTGAACCAAAGCCCTCTATCAAGAGGGCTTTTTTTATTGCAAATCAGAATCTTGTGGTTTAGACAAATTGGATGGAGGCCGATCGCTACTCCAAGCCCACCAAACACAACCACATTGACAATTGTAGAACTCCTGCCATTTACGTCGATGGTCTGTTGTCAGCACAGGCGATCGCCGATTAATCCAAACTTGTGAAGCTTCTAAACTACTGGCGCGGCAGGTTGGACAGCAAAACTCGTAAGCATGAACTGCCTTTTGTGTCCATTCGGGGGGGGTGGGAGCAAACGCATCCATGTGATAATTGGTAGTTCGTAATTCGTAATTTAGAACTTTTACGGTGTTTTTTCATACACTCTATTTCATCATAATAGAGTTAAGCTTTGTGTTGGCATTAGCAATAGATTTTTGCTTGGGGAAGTAAGCTATGGACTGATCTCCGTGGCTCTGTGGTGAACAAATAACTTTTGAAACAGCTACAGGGGTACAGAAAAGTTTGTATCTTAATTACAAATCATGGATTACGAATTATTTATATGGAGCCAAAAGTTGAAATACGTCGTTTATTTGAGGTAATGCCGGCTTCTGGTAGGATGACGATTAAAATTGTCAGCAAACCAGAACAAAATCAGGTAATTGACCCGATTTTTCCTTTGCCCTGGAATCAAGAGAGGCTAATATATATAAACTTTGGTTTATGGGAGCGCTTGACAAAACCACAACGAGATTTGCTCATATTACAAAAGGTCGCTTGGTTAACAGGGGTGAGGTGGTTTACACCAAATATTTATCAGGGTGTGGTGTTAGCAGGGCTTTTGGGTGGATTGGTGGAATCTGCACAATCTGATGTGGTGGGGGTGGCGATCGCTGGGGGATTGAGTGCGATCGCTTTGTTGCGGATCTGGCGTAGCAACAAATCTCAAGAGTCTGAGTTAAATGCTGACTCAGCAGCGATCAAAGTTGCTCAACGCCGTGGTTATTCCGAAGCCGAAGCAGCACAAAATTTACTATCAGCAATTGAGTCAGTAGCTAAGATAGAAGGGCGTTCTAGCTTAGATTTTATCGCTTTGATTCGTTGCCAAAATTTACGAGCGATCGCCGGTCTTTCACCAGTGGGTATACCAGAAAAATTTCTATAATTTACTACAAGATTTAGTTTCTTGTTGGTTATGAAGCTGGTTTGTCATCTAAAATAGAAACCGATTGCTAAAGATTATCTCTTCCAACATTCCCGATGAAAAAGGGATTATTAGGTTAGAAGCTATTAACTAGTGTTTTTATCCAGAACCGAAGAAGGAACCGGCTAGACTAACAAGATTCTGACAAATAATCAGGGAAACTACTAAAAAATCGACAAAATAACAAGTATTTTGTACTAACAAGTCACCATGTAAACATTCATATCAAAACTACTCAAACACCGTGAAGTCATGCGAATTATCTAAAAGGTGAATTACTTATATTTTTTATCAGCCAAGATAATACAGGTGGTTATCAACATTTGTAATAGTTATACAAATGAGGGTGGTTTAGTGGTTTTGGCGGGAGGGTAAGGAGATTTGAGGGATGCAAACTCAACAGCCGATCCCTGTTGACAGCAGTTCAGACAGCAAAGAAGTGTCATTAGAAGAGCCATCAACATCGACAGACGAACTCCCAACTATAGAATTTCCTTCACGAGGGAAACTCAAAGCAAGTTCCTGGCGTATCCATCAGAAAATTGGGTATGGATACTTTGTGGCAATTGGAATTGGCTTTTTCGGCTCACTCACTGGATTGGTAATTGCCAACTACTACCGAGGCAAAGAAATCAGGGAATTTAATCAAGCTCAAGAACAAAGACAATTATTAACCGATTATAAGAATGCTGTTATTGGAGCGCAACTACATAGCTCTAATATTGTGGCATTTTTGGAAGATCCCCAGCGCTTGCCCATGAAAAAAGCCGATTTCTTGAGGGATGTCAAAAAAGCCGAAGCTGGTGAACAAAAAATTGCCAAGTTTATAGAGGGTAGACCTAAAGACTTAGCTGCAACTAGTGTCAACTTAAAAGCTCTATTACAAGACTATGCGTTTTATTTAGATGCTTATGTGCAGCAAATAGATGCTGTCGTAGCAGAGATTCAGCAGCCTGTACCACCAAAACAGGCGGTTCAAGTCAGAGCGAAGTTATTGGAGATTATGCGTGGCGAAACAGCCATGCAGCTAGAGCAACTCTCACGGAAGTTATCCAATATCTTACAAACTGCTGAATCAAAAGAGCGTCAGAGACAAAGAGATGTCGAAGAAGCCAAAAGCGTTGAGAGATTAATTGTGATGGTGAGTATGCTGGTGTCAGTGGCGATCGCTGCCATCGTAGCATGGCGGACTAGTCGAGCGATCGCGGAACCAGTCATTACTGTTACCCAAGTAGCAGAACAAGTAGCCCGTAAACCGAATTTTGATTTACGCGCTCCTGTCACGACAGAAGATGAAATCGGCTTACTGGCTAAATCCCTCAATCGTCTAATTGAGCGTGTATCTGAGCGTACCAAAGAACTAGAACAGGCCAAAGAACTAGCTGAAGCAGCCAGCAAAGCAAAAAGTATATTTCTTGCCAATGTTAGTCATGAGTTGCGTACACCTTTAAACGCTGTAATTGGCTTAAGCCAACTCCTGAAAGACGATGCGGCTGACCTGAGTTTGTCGGGAGAATTCACCAGTGATCTAGAAACCATCAATTCTGCGGGTAGACATCTACTGGAACTAATTAACGATATTTTGGATTTGTCGAAAATTGAAGCGGGTAAAATGACCCTTTATCCAGAGATATTTGATGTTGTCACACTCATAAATAATGTTGTTTTAACCGTCAAACCGACTATAGAAAAAAATAACAACATTTTAGAAATATATTGTGATGAACACCTGGGTACAATGTATGCTGATCAAACCAGAATGCGGCAAGTATTATTAAATCTACTCAGTAATGCTGCTAAATTCACCACCAACGGCAGTATCAAACTTACAGTTAGGCGAGAAAAAGAAGATTTTTTAGCAGAAATGCCCTTTGGTGCGATATCCTTCACAGTGAGTGATACAGGTATTGGGATGTCCCCTAGTCAGCAGCTACAGTTATTTCAACCCTTTACTCAAGGTGACACCTCAACCACGAAAAAATATGGCGGTACTGGACTAGGTTTAGCAATTAGCCGCCACTTTTGCCAGATGATGGGAGGGGAAATTATCGTCAAAAGTCAACCAGGTCTGGGTTCGACTTTTACCGTCTACCTGCCACTCCAGGAGCAAAGTTGAAGGTAGAGTAATAGATGGGGAGGTCAGGAAACTGACTACTGATACCAATTCTCTATGAAGTTGCGCCAAATAAGTGATGTAGAAACGTTGCATGCAACGTCTCTACAGTACCGAATAAAGTGCATCTTCATCAATAAACGGTATGACTACTGACTACTGACTAATAACTAATGACTACCGACTTTCTCAGTCATCTCAATCCCAGCCAACGTCAAGCCGTGGAACACTATTGCGGCCCCTTGTTAGTTGTTGCTGGTGCTGGTTCCGGTAAAACACGAGCGCTAACTTATCGGATTGCTAATTTAATACTAAAGCACCGTGTTGCTCCCGAAAATATTTTGGCGGTGACTTTCACCAACAAAGCCGCCAGGGAGATGAAAGAACGGATTCAACGGCTGTTTGCAGAACAATTAGCCTTGACAGAACACGGAAAGCGTTTAGATTTATTACCAGAACACGAACAAACTAAATTGCGATCGCGCGTTTATAAAACTACTATTAAAGAACTGTGGTGTGGTACTTTCCACAGTTTATTTTCTCGTATTCTCCGCTTTGATATCGAAAAATATCAAGATGAAAAAGGGCGACAATGGAATCGTAATTTTTCCATTTTTGATGAATCTGATGTACAAGGTCTCATCAAAGAAATCGTCACTAAACAATTAAATCTAGATGATAAGAAGTTTGAGCCGCGTTCTGTTCGCTACGCCATTAGTAATGCAAAAAATCAAGGACTTTCACCACAAGAATTTGAAAAAGACCAGCCAAATTATCGTGGGAGAGTAATTGCTGATGTCTATAATCGTTATCAAGATAAACTAGCAGAAAATAATGCTCTTGATTTTGATGATTTAATCTTAATTCCCACGAGATTATTTCAACAAAATGAACAGGTGCTAGGTTACTGGCATCGCAAATTTTGCCACATTCTTGTAGACGAATATCAAGATACTAACCGTACACAATACGATTTAATTCGCCTGTTGACAACCAATGGCGAAGAGAAAAAAAGTTCATGGGAATGGCAAAATCGCTCGGTTTTTGTTGTTGGTGATGCAGACCAATCAATTTACAGCTTTAGAATGGCAGATTTCACCATTTTGCTGGAGTTTCAGAATCAGTTTGGTGATGGTTTGCCAGATGAAGATACCCGCACAATGGTGAAGTTAGAAGAAAACTATCGTTCTTGTGAAAACATTCTCCAAGTTGCTAACGAACTGATAGAAAATAATACTCAAAGAATCGATAAAGTCCTGAAGCCGACGCGGGGAGCAGGCGAGGAAATTTATTGTCACAAAGCAGATAATGAATTAGAAGAAGCTGATTTTGTAATTCGTCAAATCCGCACATTAGAGCATCAAAACCCAGAATTGAATTGGGGCAGTTTTGCCATTTTGTATCGGACAAACGCCCAATCTCGTCCCTTTGAAGAATTGTTAGTCAGGAATCAGATTCCTTACACAGTTGTGGGTGGAATGAAGTTCTATGACCGCAAAGAAATTAAAGATGTTATAGCTTATTTAAGAGCGATCGCTAACCCCTCAGATACAGTCAGTTTATTACGAGTGATTAACACCCCTCGGCGCGGTATCGGTAAGGCGACTATTGATAACTTAATCAATGCTTCCCAGCAATTAGGTACAACTCTCTGGGAAATCTTAAGTGATGAAACATCAGTCAATACGTTGGCTGGGCGATCGGCCAAAGGGGTAAATAACTTTGCCCAAATGATTAACCGTTGGCAAGAGCAAATAACCACAGCCCCAGTGACGGAAATAGTTATGGGGATTTTAGAAGATTCTGGTTACGTGCAAGATTTACAAAGCCAAGGAACAGACGAAGCTGAAGACCGCATCCAAAACGTACAGGAACTTTACAACGCCGTCTTACAATTCCAAGAAGAGAATGAAGATGTTTCTTTAACAGCTTTCCTGCAAAGTACAGCCCTTAGTTCCGATTTAGATAACCTCAAAGAAGGTCAAACAGCCGTTTCCCTGATGACTCTGCACGCTTCTAAAGGTTTAGAATTTCCTGTAGTCTTCTTGGTAGGTTTGGAACAGGGATTATTCCCCGGCTACCGTTCACTAAGTGACCCCGCAGCCTTAGAAGAAGAACGCCGCCTCTGTTATGTAGGGATTACTCGCGCCCAAGAACGATTGTATTTATCCTTCGCCCGTGAACGCCGCTTATATGGCTCACGGGAACCCGCCATGCGATCGCAATTTCTCGACGAACTACCAGCCGAATTAATCACCACCCAATACCAAGTCCGACAAACTTATACTAGACCCCCATCAACAACTACCAATGGTAAACAAACAGCTAATCAAGATTGGCAAGTAGGGGACAGAGTTTTACACAAAAGTTTTGGGATTGGGGAAATCACCCACGTTTTTGGTGCTGGTAGCAAGCTTTCTGTCGCAGTTAAATTTACAAGCTTGGGTCAGAAAATTATTGACCCCAGAGTCGCCCAATTACAAAAGGTGGATTAGTCATTAGTTAGTTGTCAGTTGTCAGTTGTGATTAGTTCTTCTCCCTGCTTCCTCTTCTAATTCAAAGATAACGAGATAAAACTTCACTCGTTGCTTTACCTGTTATTTCCCAACTAAATTGATCGGCTCTAGTGATTCCTTTGGTAGACAGATGGGATTGCAATTTAACATCATTAGCTATAGTCTGCATGGCATCTGTGATTTCTGCTGTGTTGTAGGGGTCGATGAGAATGGCTGCATCTCCAGCCACTTCCGGTAAGGAAGAGAGGTTAGAGGTAATGACAGGAGTACCGCAGGCCAAGGCTTCTAAGACTGGGAAACCAAAGCCTTCCCAAAGACTGGGGAAAACAAGTGCGATCGCTTGATTAATAATGATAGGTAATTCACCATAAGAAACATAATCAAGGAACTTCACACGATGAGTTATCCCTAGTTCCTCAACTTGTGCTTGCAACGTCGGGGTATAACGTGCATCATTTGGGCCTGCTAACCACAGTTCATAATCCTTGTTCGGTAACGCAGCAAAAGCGGCAATAATTCGATTTAAATTTTTATAAATATTATGTCGCCCATAATACAAGAAATAATTTTTTCTCGGCAAGTCCAAAAAACGAAAATTTTGCCGATCAATAGCTAAGGGAATTACAGTTACTTTCTTTTCTGAAACGCCTAGAAAATGCTGGATATCATGAGCCGTAATCAAGGAATTACAAATAATATGCTCTGACTGTTTAATCACCGCAGGTAGATAATTACGGCAATAAAAAAGTTGTGCCGCAGAAAATTCCTGGGGAAATCTTAAAGGGATTAAATCATGAATAGTAACAATACTGCGACAATTAGAAAATAAAGGAACTTCAGGGATAGGTGAAAATAATAATCGAGACTTTAATCGTTTGTAAAAACTAGGTAGTTGCAACTGCACCCACATCAACCGTTGAAAATGTCCTTTAATGCCACCCTCAGTTGTAATATTCGTGGGAGATGGATAAACTTTTATATTGTCAATTGCAATCGGACTGACAACATTAATACCTAAAGATTTAATATGAGGTAATAAATTGAGACTATAAGTTAACCATCCCGTTGGCTTTAAGGGGGCAAAAGATAAGTTTACCAATACAGTCATAACTAGCTGAATTAAGTATCAAAATAGCTTAGTATATTTAAGCTATTACGAATAACAATTTTATTATTTCTAAACTGTAAGGATTTCTTGTTGCCAAAAACTCAGGCAAGAATTTAGCCAATAGATATATTCTTAAAATAATTCTCTCCCATAAAGGACAATGTTTTTTATAGTAATAAATTTGGCTACGTCTATATTCCACCGCCGTAGCGTTGGCATTTTTTTTCATAGAGTAGCCTCTTATGTGTATTAAAGACACTTGAGGCGTATATAAAATTTTATATCCTTGATTTTGCACTCGTTTACATAAGTCTGCGTCTTCAAAATAGATAAAAAACTTTTCGTCAAAACCACCCAAACTATGAAATAAATCTGCACGAATAAATAAGGCTGCTCCGACAACAATATCCACCTCTTTAATCGTGTTAAATTCCTGCTCTAAACTATTTAACTTAGATTTATCCTCGGCGTATTTATGGAGTTTTCTAGATTTATATTCACCTTTAAGACTAATTGTGTATGCAAAAGAAACCTGAAATGTCTCATCTGGAAAAAGTAATTTAGTACCAATAATACCCACCTCTGGATTTTCTCTCATCAAATCAATCAGGTGTGGTAAAATATTGGTAGTTAGGATAGTATCAGTATTTAATAATAGTAAAAATTCACCTTCAGCGATTTTTGCACCAGCATTATTTCCTGCTCCAAAACCATAGTTTTTCGGCAATTTAACTATTTTGACATCAGGAAAATCTTTGGCAACCAACTCATAACTATTGTCTTGAGAAGCATTATCAACTAGAATAATCTCACAGTTATCTTTAGGAATAAATTTATCTAGGGAGTTCAAGCAATCTGGTAGAACATCAGCGCCATTATAGTTAACTAAAAGAATTGATACTAAAAGATTTGACGCTTCGGACATACTTATTGACTGTTTTTATAATAACTTCTAAAGGTTTTTAAACAATGATAAAGTATGATTCTATAACTTCTTTGGATATCGAAAATTAGTTTTAATATCCCAATTCTTAAGGCCGCACCTTCTGAATTATAGCCTACGAGCAAACTTTTATACAATAATTTAAGAATATTCCAACCAAAATCCAATTTTCTATCATCAAAAGGATTGGTGTAACCTATCTCATTAAGTTCCCGTTTAAATCGACGATAAAATGCTTTACTAAAGTCTCGGTGAACTAAATAACTATTGCCATTGATTTTAAATTTCTTGCGGCATAAAATCAAGAATTCACAATGTATTTTGCCTGAGTCTTTGAGAACACCGACATTATTAGCATTATGAATTCTATACCAAACTAAAGGTTGATGGATATGTACAATTTTGCCTCTATGTGATGCAACTAATGCTATCCACCAATCGTGATACCAGCTAATTTTATTTTGTGGTGGAAATGGCAGTACATCCGTGAGCAGAGAAGTACAAAATAATACAGAACATCCTGTCACCACGTTGCGAAGTAACAATAAATCGTGGGATAATTTGTGCGGCTTACGTCCTTCAAAATCCCAAGCGGATGGGTGAATAGTCTGGTCGTAACTATTAATTAACTCTAAATCAGAATGTATTAAGACTGCTTTTTGTGAACGTAGTTTTTTTAATAAAATTTTCAACTTGTCTTCATGCCAAATATCATCTTGATCAGCAAGAGATATAGCAGTAATAGATTTATCCTGGGCGCAATATTTTAGACCGCGTTCAAAGTTATAATAGTGGTTGAGATTATGACTGTGAAAATGGCAAATAAAACGTGGATCGTTATCAATAATCTTCTTGATACCCACCTGATATTCTGAGTGAGAACAGTCATCTACAATGTGACAAACCCAGTTTTGCCAACTTTGTTGCTTAATAGACTGTATTTGTTTCTCAAAATATTCTAGATTGGGATTATATGTGGCTAAAACAATACCGATTTTTTCTATAAACTGCATTATCTTAAGTAAGACAACCTAGATAATTGAGGGTTGGTATCATCTGCTACATCAACAAAATCGGGTTTACAGTCGCGTAGGAGAATATCGCAGGCTGAAACCTACTACAAGCCGATGTAAAAACCTTGTCTTGCTTAACATAGCTTTATCTTTGCCCTAAGTTTTTAGGGGTTATGTCAGTTCTATTTGACAATCATCACCAATCAAAAAGCGTAATGCTTTTGGGCGACGGGGAGCAATCGTTAGTTGCGCGCGTTGTCCAATTACACTATCAATGATTCGCTGATCGATTCCGGATATTTTAGCACCTTCTAAAATTACGCTGTGTTCTAAATCTGAGTCGATGAGTGTTGTATTGTTAGCGATGCTGCTATAAGGGCCAAGAAAGCAATTTTCTAAATAACAATTATCGCCAATAACCACGGGGCCACGGATTGTACAATTGATGATTTGGGAATTGACTCCAATTTGAACTCGTCCAATGATTTGACTTTTAGCATCCACTTCCCCTAAGTTAGACGTTGTTAAACAGGTATCTAGAATTAAGCGGTTAGCTTCTAATAAATCATCTTTTTTACCAGTGTCTAACCACCAACCATATAAATTACAAGCTAATACTTGTCTTTTATCATCTATTAAGCGTTGAATAGCATCAGTAATTTCCAGTTCTCCTCGGTTTGAAGGCTGGATACGAGCAATAGAATCATGAATAATCGGGGAAAAGAAATAAACCCCTACTAGAGCTAGATTGGATGGAGGAACTTTGGGTTTTTCGATTAATTGTAGTACTCGCCCGGTATCATCCACCTTAGCTACACCAAAGGCGCTAGGGTTGACAACCTCACGCAAGAGAATTAGAGCATCAGGCTGTTCTTGAATAAACTGTTGTAAAAAGTTGCTTAAGTCCCCTTGTTGAATTAGGTTATCCCCCAGATACATGACAAAAGGTGAATCTTTTAAGAAGGGACGAGCAACAGTAACGGCATGAGCTAGACCGGCTGGCTGTTCTTGTAAAATATAGGTGATGTTCGCCCCAAAAAGTTTTCCATCTCCAGTTTTACTTTGTACTTCTGCCCCTGTTTCTGGGCTGATAATTATACCAATATCAGTAATACCAGCCGCAACCATTTCTTCAATCCCATACCATAGAATAGGTTTGTTCGCAACTGGGACAAGTTGCTTTGCTCCAGTATAGGTGAGTGGACGTAGACGTGTACCTCTACCGCCAGAGAGAATTAGTGCTTTCATAATGAAGAATATTTGGAGAGCCAGTCTTGAAGCATCAACCGCAGTCTTTGTTGCCAATGGGGGGGAGCAGTTCCCAAAACTTGTGACATTTTCTCACAAGCTAGGACAGAATAGGCAGGGCGGGGGGCTAAAGTCGGATATTCGGCAGTGGTGATAGGAATAATTTGTTGGACTGTGAGCGGAAAGCCTAGTTTTTGGGATTCGGCAAAAATAGCCACGGCAAAGTCATACCAGCTAATTACACCAGTGTTTGTGTAGTGGTAAGTCCCAGAAATTTCCGGTATTTGGGGTATCACCTGGGCTATGGTGTCAGCGATATCTTGCGCCCAAGTAGGGGAGCCAATTTGATCTTTAACTACCCGAATTTCTTGGCGTTCTGCACCCAGTCGCAACATGGTTTTGACAAAGTTACTTTTACCAAAACTGCCATAAACCCAAGCTGTACGGAGAATGAGGTGCTGGGGGTGGGTTTGTTGAATGGCTATTTCTCCGGCTAGTTTGGTTTTACCGTAAACACTTAAGGGATTAGTGGGGTCTGTTTCTTGGTAAGGGTGACTTTGCTGTCCATCAAAAACGTAATCTGTGGAGATGTGAATTAAGAATGAGCCGAGTTTTTGGCTTTCTTCGGCGATAATTTGGGGTGCTGTAGCGTTGATAGCTGTGGCTATTTCGGGTTCAGTTTCGGCTTTGTCTACAGCAGTGTAAGCGGCAGCGTTAATGATTATCTGCGGTTGGACTTCTTTGATAATTTGACGCAGACTATCAGATTGAGTCAGGTCTATCCTGGGTCGTGCGGCTGAGATAACTTTGTATTTAGGTGCAAGGATTTGGTGGATTTCTTGACCTACTTGACCGTTACCACCCAATAGTAGGATTGATTCATTCATATACTTCCGCGCTTTTCAATGGCTGGCCCTGGCTATCTTTAGCTGATAAAATTGGTGGTTCTTTGAGAGGCCAATTTATCGCTAAATCAGGATCATTCCATAGAATAGTGCGATCGCCACCAGGTGCATAGTAATCTGTAGTTTTGTAAATAACTTCGGCAACTTCAGACAGTACGAGAAAGCCATGAGCGAAGCCTGGAGGTATCCACAATTGGCGTTTGTTCTCGGCGCTGAGTTCGTAACCTACCCATTGTCCGAAGGTGGGAGAGCTTTTTCTAATATCTACAGCAACATCAAAAATAGTCCCCACGACAGCGCGGACTAGTTTACCTTGGGGTTGAATAATTTGATAGTGCAGACCACGCAGGACGTTATGTTGAGAAAATGAGTGGTTATCTTGAACGAAGTTTACGGTAATTCCCAGTTTTTCTGTAAACTTCTGATGATTATAAGATTCAAAGAAAAAGCCGCGTGAGTCAGTGAAGACTTGCGGTTCGAGGAGAACAACATCAGGAATTTTTGTATGTATGAAGTCCATTATCTAGCTACAAGTGTTTTAATTACATTAATACAATGTCTTATTATTTAGTTAATACAAAATAGAATTCCATATCTTCTGTTGAATTAGATAACGTAGGTTGTGACCATACTGATGACCAAGGACAAATATTTTTACATACATAACTTATCAGTAAACTAAAACTTTCATAAGTAAATGTATGATAATGAATGTCAGCTTGTTCCTGAATACTTTTTTCTACTGTCGATGCAAGGTTTTCCTCAGGGACAGGAAATGCTAAAGTGAGGAACTCAACGTAATGTTCCCTGTCTCTTTCCTTGGAGGGGGATTGATAATCTAAAATTAAATGATCTAAGGTAGTTAAATTACGCTGCCTGTCGAAAGTTCTATTTTTATCCGGTATTACTAAAACAAGAAATCCTCCTATACGAAGTTTTTTGTATGCTGTCTTTAAAGCATTAATAGGATTTCTAGTATGTTCAATAACATGACAAGCAACTATAAAATCAAGACTATTGTCTTCAATCTCTTCTAACGTTTCCAAATCTCCTATCAAATCCGGTTGTACAGAATTAATAATTTCTTCACCGGGTCGTAGTTTTGTGTTGAGAGTATCCTTGGGTAAGATATCGACATACTTAACACGACAATCTAAAGGTATGGGAAAGGGAGACCAAGCAGCGCCAACTTCTATACCATTACCACTTAACCTAGATGCAGATATTTCTCTCATTTGAAGACTATTTTTTCTGGGTGGATTTACCCAATCTTCCAATGTCCATTTGTGCGGAGCAGGACGACCTGGCAGCAGACTAAGTAACACTTCATCACTAACAACTTGAACATCAGTTGGCCAAATGAATCCATGTTGGATTATCCAGTCTAAATCTGGCACGTAATGACGATACCCATTGTTTACAACAAAAACAGCAGAACCAAAAATATTTCCATTAGATTGCACTAAACAGTTACTGTATTTGATTGCATGATATTGAATAAAATCGTGGATTTTTTGAATCTCAACAGACCAGTCAGCATGGTTATCTTTAATACAATTAACTGCATTGTTTCTAATTACATCAAACTCATCATACTTATCAATAGCTTCTGATATTGTTTCAGCAATACAACTAGCACTAGGGTGAGATAGTAGACAATTTTCTCTGTCTTTCAATAACCATTGTGTACTTGAATTAATATTCGATACCACCAATACACCACAAGCCATCATTTCAAAAGGTAAATAAGATGGGTGTTTGGTCATCATCATTGAAAGTCCAACATGGCAAGAACGATATAGATTGCCTGTTTCTTCATAACTTAAGAGTCCCAGGTTTTCTATAACTCCTTCTAAACCATATTCTTTAGGCTTCCAATCAGCACCAGCAGATAAGATTTCTATCTGAGAACCATAACGGGTTTTCAGCTTACGCATTGCTTCAACTGCTAACTCAAATCCATTACGCGGATGTCCTGGTCTTCCATAAAAGAATACGCGCTTGGGGGTAAAATTTTTCTTAAGGCTACTGTCAGGATAAAAGACCTTTGTATCTACGCATGGTGTGAAATGAGTCGCTATGCCAGCATATTCAGTTTCATATATTTTCCTTAAACTGATAGTGTTAGCAATTCCATAGAACCCAAAACGGTAAGTTGCCTCAGCTTGAGCGTAAGTTGATCCAGCAGGATAAAATAGGGGTTCAAAGTCTTGTATAAAATAGAATTTTAAGCCAGTATTTTTTACTTTTAATAAGACATAAGCTGTTGTCCAAAGAGTAGCTATTGAGAAGTCTGAGGCTGGTATGTTCTGAATAGCTTCTATGGAGTTGAGAATGATTACTTCAGCACTATTCAAATTAGGAAAAGCGTTAGTAATCTTAGTAAGCATCACTTCAGCATTACTATCTCCACAAATCAGAAATCTTTGTTTGATTTTTCCATGCTGATGTAAATAGTCAGCAGTGCGGAGTATGGTCATAACACCACCATAAAAGGCATTTTCAAACGGTGGTACATACCAATTTATCGTTTGACTGCCTGATTGATTGACTCGCTCAGGATGCTGCTGAATTTCAGAAATATCTGCACAAGAGAAATCCATGATACCAGCAAGTGCGGTAGCATCTCTTATGTATCTATCTACGATAATGTTTTCCTTAATTATGTCTTTGAGAAATTTGGGTAATTTAATTTTTTTTACCATTTTTAACTCTTAATTTTAAAGGAACAACTGAACTAAAGGCAGGATGAAAATAAGGATCATTTCCTAGAGAATCGTCAAATTCCGGAATATCATTTTTTGGTAAATCCTGCAAAAATGCACGAGCATGAGGGTTAACTAAGCCTCGTTTATTATTTGCGCGAATAGCTTGACAAAGCTTAATCATGCCGTGTGATAAAGAAGGAGAGTGAGAAGGTAATCCTCCGACTTCTAAGTAATTTTTATAACTAAAAGCTATAGCCCAGGGAGAACTGGCACTACAATTTCTGTACCATAAAGCCCCTCCAAAAATATCCCAGGAATATAAGAAATTTCCTCGCATTAAGGGAGAGCAATTATCATATTTGTCAACAACTAATCCAGCTTCTACGACTAAATTGTTATCGGTTAAAATAAGTGAGGACACAAATCCAATATCTGGATGGTTAAGCACCCATCCACTTAGTTCTTGTATCCATCCTTCGGTAAACCTCTTAACAAGACCTGAGACAAACACAACTACATCAGTCTTATCTTGTTTTATATTGTTAGCTAAAGTAACTAATTTAGAATTTCCTTCTTTAATTGGTAGCCAATCAATAGGTAAACTGATTGCTTTTATCAGATTTTCTCTTTCAGTAGCTGTGGAAGTATATGTGTGTTCGGGTAAAGTAATTTTTGCTTTGTGTAATTTGGGGTCAGAAAATTGGGCAACAGCATTAATGCAAGCTAATAGAGAATCCCAAGGTACATCACCATCAATATAAATTGATACTGTTGCAGGCGAAGCTTGCCATTCTAAGCGAAAACCAGATTCAGGGTGTGGTGAAACTGTGGCGGGCAATTTTGTTCTAGTAAGATGATCTTGGATAGATCGCAGTTGTCCTTCAAGTGCATATGGCTTAGAATCTATTCCCAAGGAGGTTGAACCTTGTATAATCCGCCAATGGTAAAGCACAGAATTAATTCGAGCGATACGTGATGTATTTTCTGTGATACGTAAAAATAAATCCCAGTCTTGCGCGCCATCTGTTTCTGGACGAAAGCCACCAATCTTTTCCAAAAGTGTGCGACGAGCAATACACAAATGGGTTAAATAATTAGCAGAATATAGGATTTCTGGACTCCACTCTGGTTTGAGTAAGAGCCTTGACCTTACCATGCTGTTGGCACTAATACAGTCTTTATCAGAGTAAATAAAGTCTAAATCGGGTTGCTTGTTCAATTCACTGATGACTTCATAAAATGCAAAAGGTGCCAACAAGTCATCATGATCGAGCAAAGCTATAAATTCGCCCGAAGCCATATCTAGAGAAACATTAGAGTTACCAGAAATTCCCTTATTTTCCGCCATTACCTTAAGTTTTATGCGTTTTTCCTGTAAACTCAAGGTTTTTAAATAATCAATGGTTTGATAATTATCTATATCTGCAAAAGCAATACATAGCTCCCAATTGGAGTAAGTTTGTTGAATAACACTATTGATTGTCTCTTGTAAGACGGTTAGTGGTAGTTTATAAACGGGAAAAACTATACTTAATACAGGTTGATAATGGAATAATAAAGAATTCTTTTTTTGTTGCGTCAGTTCTTCATCTTTTGCTTCATAATCTTTAATCCATTGACTATATTCGGGAAAGCCAGAGAAATTTTGTAAAACTTTTGCTAATAGTGCATCAGCGAATTCATTTCTAGTACGAAAGTTCATGATCTGATGCTTGAGCCACTTACCTATACGTTTGATAAATATGGGATAGTTTTTTTTCTGAAAAACAGGCAACCTGTTAAAGGCAAGCTTAAGGATAGGTAAATTTATTATTCCTTTCTTTATACTCAAAGATAAGGCTCGTAACTTCCAAAACTTACTCCCTTCCATCCAAGAGACGAGGTTTTTCCAGTGTTCTAACTTTGTCTGAGTTTGATATAGCTGGGACTGAGACAAAGTCAACTCAGTCTGGGTTTGTTGCAATTGGGATTGCGATCGCTCCAATTCTGTCTGAGTTTGTTGCAATTGGGATTGCGATCGCTCCAGTTCTGTCTGGGTTTGTTGCAATTGAGATTGCAATCGCTCCAGTTCTGTCTGGGTTTGTTGTAGTTGGGACTGCGATCGCTCCAATTCTGTCTGAGTTTGTTGCAGTTGGGACTGCGATCGCTCCAATTCTGTCTGGGTTTGTTGCAGTTGTGACTGCGATCGCTCCAGTTCTGTCTGGGTTTGTTGCAATTGGGATTGCGATCGCTCCCGTTCAAGCTTTAAGAAACCATTTTCAGTAAATACACGTCGGTAAGCTTCTCCTACCTTTCCAATTACTTGCTCAGAATTAAAGTCAACGTAATCTTTATTAATGTTATTGATACAACTTAAAACATTCTCAACATTTCTTGTTAGTGAATAATTCTCCAAAGCGTAGTTTTTAAAAAAATGTATGTGTTGATTATTTGCAAAAAAACCATTAATTAAGTTTTCTACTATTTGTTCACCCGACATTTTTTGGCGACAGCATCTTCCTGAATAGTTAAACCACTCAGCAATTTTGAAGTTATCTGGAGTTAACCAACCAGGCCCGCCAAAATGATCGTAGCAGAACACGGGTTTTCCTAAAGCCATACAATGCTGGACAGTACGCCCAATAGTTATGATTGCATCGTATGAATTAAGAATATCAATATTTACTAGTTGAGGGCTTTCTAATATCCCTATTAAATCAACCTCTATATTTTTAGATTTTAATATATCTATAGCAGTTAAAACTTCTGTTGGTGGATGGTTAGAAATCACTCCTACTTTTCTTAACTCTGTCTCCTTGATATCTACTGGTAGATTAAACCAATTTGCAGGAACAGAATTATTAAATACGAACAATTTATTCTTATCAATTTCTTGTAAATGATTCTGTTCTATGATTTTTTTCTTAGTCTCTTCTGAATTACACAGTATTACATCAGACTTAGAATAGAAAAAAGGAATTGCTTCCAAAGGTTCATACGGAGATAAACTACTTAAAACTAAATATTTTGTTTTAACAGAGTCTTCTATTAAGCATTTAATTAAAACGGGGAAATGATGACCCCATACTAAATCAAATTCATTTTCTGTCAAAGGTTGCTCTAAAACATTAACTACATCTATCCCCCGTTCATGAAAATGCCTTGCTAGATCACCACCAAACAAGAAAGTTGCAACAGTTACTGACCAGCCTTTTTGTTGAAATTCAGTTGCTAAATCGAGAGTAACAAGTTCTGAACCTGCGTAGCTTTTTAGGTGATGATTTGTTAATAGAACTTTAGATATACCCATGAATTCATTAAATTAATTAAAATTCTTAACTATTTAAAAAATCACAATACAGGTTGTTCAGCAATCCCTCCTAAATTAAATAATTATAATTATTGTTTATAATTATTAGTCTGGACATATTCATTGTTCAATTACATTGAATAAAAGGAAACTTACTATTCCTAATATTTATATTTATGTGGATGTCAATGTACTTAAATAATGTTGAATTGCCTCTGCTGCATCGCCTATAAACTCTATCTTTCCATGAGATAACCAAACTAACTGATTACAATATTGTTTAACAAACTGTAAATCATGGGAAACCACTAAAACTGTTGCATCCCCATTCCAAAAGTTATCAATTCTTTGTTTGCATTTATTTTTAAAATTTTCATCTCCTACCGATAACACCTCATCTAAAATTAATATATTTGGTTGTACATCTGTGGCAATGGAAAACCCTAAACGAGCAACCATACCAGAAGAAAGACCTTTTACAGGAACTAAAGCATAGTCCTGTAATTCTGCAAACTCCAATATTGAGTTCGCCCTTTCTTTCATTTCAGCCCTCGAAAATCCCAGTAATACACCATAGAGCAGAATATTATCCATTACAGATATTTCTGCATCAAAACCAGCACCCAGTTCAATCAAAGGTGCAACTTGCCCTCGGACTCTCACTGTGCCAGTCGTTGGTTGAAGTATACCAGAAATGATCTTCAATAAAGTTGATTTACCAGATCCATTTGCGCCAATAATACCAATTTTGTCGCCTTTTTCAACAACTAAATCAATGTTGTCTAAAACCAATTTTTTCGCTGGCTTGCGATATTTACCTTCTATCAAAGATAGGAGAGTTTTCTTGAGGTCATAAGAAAACTCTTCTTGGGTTCGTCGCCATAGCGACACTTTATCCAGACGAATTACTTCCATCTACAGCAGATCCATAAATTGATGTCGCCACAATTGAAAACAAACCCATCCCAGTGACAGCATAATTATGCCACCAAGTAAACCACCCCAGATTAGACTTAAATCTGGGAAATTTCCTGATAGTGTAATTTGGCGCAAACTTTCAATAATGGGTGTTAGTGGATTTAGTACTAAAAATGGTTTTACCTGGGGTGGTACAATAGCGGCCGGGTAAAAGACTGGGCTACTAATCCAGAGTACAAAGACAACTAACTCGTAAAAGTAAGGTAAATCTCTAAAGAAGACATACAAGGCGCTGACTAAAAATCCCACCCCGGTAGAAACTAAAGCTAAAGCCAGACAGGGAAAGAATAGTGCTAGAACGTTTATTACACTTTTAGAATTAATGAATGTAATTATTGCCAGTAAAGGGAAGGCTCCGACTGTGAACTGAAATATATTTGCCGCAACCATTGATACAGGAAACACACTAACAGGCAAGCGGATTTTATTCAACAATGCTCCGTTGCCTACCACACTGGACAAGGCTTGGGATGTGGAGGAAGAGAAAAAATTTATGACCACCAGCCCAGTAAATGCTGCCAATATATAGTTCAGGATGGAATTGCCATAATAAGAAGCGAATGTTGTCCCAAAAATGGCGCTGTAAAGTCCCGTCATAATCAACGGGTTTAATAATGACCAATATACACCTAGTAAAGAACCTCGGTAGCGTACTTTGAGATTTCTCATCACTAAAACACGCAGCAGTTCCCAGTAGCGCTGCACTTGCAGCCAGTTTGAATTATTTTTAATTACAAGAGCCATCTTCAAACACCACCACAGACCACAAGCGAGTTATTCGCGCATTTTATACTATCAGAGTGCATTTTTCTGCATGGGGTGAGTATTGAGATTTTATATTGTTCATTATTTGTTGAACATCCGTAAAATTTATAAGCTTGCGTACAGCCTAAGCAATCAACACATATTGCATCCTGACGACTAGTTTATTTGTCAGTTAGTTCCTAAAGTTTTCTGTCATACCGTTTCTTTGTAAAGCTACGCCAAAATTTAGCTTTTTGAACGCAGAGTGACGCTGTAGACGCTTCGGCTACTCTACGAGTTCTCCGCAGGAGTACCCGCAGGGTGGTTAGCGCAGCGAAAAGTTATGGAGGATGGTTAGCCCGACCTAGTAACGCCACCTTGCACAACGGTGGGAACCCCCGCAAGTAAGTGGCTCAACTTTTCAAGACAGAGGTACGTAGGAATTTTCTCATGATAATTCACTGGTTCTAATATAATTAATTTTATATAGGTAAGTTGTCTGGATTTATTCCTTGCGATCGCAGATACTCTGCCAGTCTATCAGCCCTTTGACGCTCCTGTTCAGCTTGTTCTTTGAGTGTTGGCAGCCAACCTGCTGCATTGTACCAGCGCAACCATAATCCAGTGGTCTGCTGATAAGTACCCTGCCAAAGACCCAAACCCAATTCTAATTCTTCTAGCCAAAATCGCTTTTCTGGTAAAGGAATTGCCTGATAACGAGCGCCATTCAGTCGAAAAGCCCGTAAGTTATTCTCGTAGCGGTCATAGACGACGTAGTAAGGAACGCGCAAAATCTGTTCATACACTTCCCATTTTGTTGGGGGTTTGTTCACTTCTCGTAGAGTTTGCCCTAAATCTTCTGGTTCTGTCCCTGGTGAAAGTAGTTCAACTACTAAAAAAGGAGCAACTCCCTCTTGCCAAATAACGTAACTTAAACGCAAGTCTTGCTGTTGAGTAGCACCAGTTACCCCCAAAACCATGTACCAATCTGGGCGCTTGTACCATAGAGTATGGCGGGGGTCATAGTAAAGGTTTAAGTCGCTGGCCAGCAAAATTTCCTCCGGTGGATAATTGGGAAGCTGACAAGTTTCACTGAGTAAATCTGCCTGGATGCAATGAAATTCGTCTGGCAAGCCTGATTCCCCTACTAATTCACTCGGTAAATCATACATTGTCGGCATCGTTTCTTGTGGTGAGCGGGGTGGATCAGTTTGATACATGACTTTTACCTCAACGAACTTGCTTAACTCAAACTATCTGGGTCAACGCCTAGAGAACGTAAATATTCTGCCAACATTTGCGATCGCTCCTGTTCTTGTTGCAATCTTAATTCAGCCTCAGATAACTGTTGCTGTGACTCAGATAATTGTTGCTGGGCTGATATGGCCTCCTGTTGTATCGCCATAGCAGCTTCTTCTGGTGTTGGGACTAAGTTACCCTCAGCACTAAAGTAGCGAAGTTTGCCGTTTTCTACACCCAAATACAAACCCAATACCTCACTCCAACGCCAGCCACGGTTATCAGGTAGGATTTCTTGATACCTATTACCTATCAATTCAAAACCAGCAAATTCTAAAGTTTCTGGGGAAAACCAAAAATACTCAGGTGTATGAAATCGATTCTCATACAAGCTTTTCTTTAAATTTCGGTCAACATCAGCCGTACTGTCAGAAAGTAACTCAATAATCAAATCTGGATAACGACCGTCTTCTTCCCAAACTACCCAAGAATTGCGGGGGCGCTTTTCAGTATCTTTCACCAGAAAAAAGTCCGGGCCGCGGAAATCTCGATTTCGCAACTGCTGACGGCTAAAGTATATTGTCAGATTAGCACCAATAAAATAGTCATTTTTATCCCGCCACAGCCATTCTAGGCAAGTTACTAGCAGTAATAGCTGCATATAATGCAACGAAGTTTCCATTTCCGGCTCATCACTTAACAACCGAGTTGCATCGGGCATTTGTTGTTCTAGCTGTTGCGCTGTGACAAACATGGTTTTATACCTGATTGCGGATTATTTTAATTTTAAGCTTTTGGTCAATAGTCATTGGTCAATAGTCAATAGTCAATAGTCAATAGTCCTCTCCCTGGTTTCTTCTTCCCAAATCGGATCACAGATGAGTACCGGATTCAGCTAAACTGAAACTTGGTTTATTGCGTTTTATGTAGGCATGGAAATCGGACAAAAGGTTAAGGTGTTTCGTTTGCGCGATCGCGTTTCTGCCCCAATCGCCAAAAAGCTCGGAGAAGTCGGTATCATCGAGGGTTACAAGGTTACCGATGGTCGTGGTATCGGTGTAGTGGTGAAGTTTAACGACAATACTTCCACTTGGTTTTTTGAGGACGAAATCAAGCCAGTGTCATAGAAGAAACTCTAGGTAGAAGCTAAGAGTATTTGCCTAGTGTTAAGTTGGAATTGAACAGACCTGCGGTAATTGGAAATCAAGATAATGGCCCTGATATTGACATTTTTGGGCAAAAGTGGCGTAGCGCGAACAAAAATAGCGATCGCCGCAGCCAAGTCATTGGCAAGTCAAGGCAAGCGGGTACTTCTAGCAGGACTGGCAGAACCAGTATTGCCCCTCCTGTTAGAGCAAACCCTCACCCCTGACCCCCAGCAAATTGCCCCCAATCTAGAAGTTGTACAGTTTCAATCTTCTGTGTTGCTGGAACGCAATTGGGAAGAAGTGAAAAAACTTGAGGCGCAATATCTCCGCACGCCCATTATCAAAGAGGTGTACGGTCAAGAACTGGTAGTATTACCAGGGATGGACAGCGCCTTAGCCTTAAATGCGATTCGTGAATATGATGCCAGTGGTAAATATGATGCGATCGTCTACGATGGCACAGGTGACGCTTTCACTTTGCGGATGTTGGGGTTACCGGAATCTCTAAGCTGGTATGTGCGGCGCTTTCGGCAATTGTTTGTCAACTCCGATTTAGGTAAAACGATCGCCGAATCACCCTTGATTCAACCGTTAATCAGCAGCTTTTTCAACTTCAATTGGACAGCAGATAACTTTGCTCAACCCACCAATCAAGTCAATAATTTCCTAGATAAGGGAAAAGAGGCACTGGCTGACCCCAAGCGAGTTGCGGCTTTTTTGGTCACTACAGCAGATCCTCTAGAAGTTGTCAGTGTACGTTATTTATGGGGTAGCGCTCAACAAATCGGGTTAACGATTGGTGGTGTGATCCAGTTATCCTCACAAACAGAGGGCGACCTATCAGCAGAATTTACACCCTTACCTGTGACTGTTGTTCCTGACGTTGCCAAAGATGACTGGCAACCTTTGATAGATGCCCTCCCCAATTTTGTTGAGCAAGCAGTAAAAGCTCCCCATCCTATTACTATCGACACCCATAATCGTCAGGTACGCCTCTTCTTACCGGGATTTGATAAAAAACAAGTCAAACTCACCCAGTACGGGCCGGAAGTAACAGTAGAAGCTGGTGACCAACGAAGGAATATTTTCTTACCTCCCGCACTCAGTGGTAAACCTATCACTGGGGCAAAGTTCCAAAATAATTATTTGATCATTTCTTTTTAGGTAATGGGTAATGGGTAACGGGTCATAGGTAATGGGTACAGTAACGATTACCAATTACCAACAGGACTTATGCACAGACTGGGTGTAAGGGTGTAAGGGTGTAGGGGTGTAAGGGTGTAAATGTTTGTTTGCAACCCCTAAACCCCTAAACCCTTCTCCAAACCTTTGATATTTCGTTTTCATGCGTAAGTCCCAACCAATTATCAATTACCAATTACCGATACCTAATTAAATAAATATTATGTCTGAATCATCTCCTATTACCCCCGATCCTAATCAGTCTGAAGCAGTAGCGAATCCTGCTGACCGCACTGCCAAAACCCGGCAGTTGTTAGGTATGAAAGGTGCAGCGCCAGGGGAAACTTCCATTTGGAAAATTCGCCTGCAATTAATGAAGCCGATTACTTGGATTCCTCTGATTTGGGGTGTGGTTTGTGGTGCGGCTTCCTCTGGTAACTATACTTGGTCATTGGAAAATGTTTTGAAGGCGGCAACTTGTATGTTGTTGTCCGGGCCACTTTTGACGGGTTACACTCAAACCCTGAACGATTTTTACGATCGCGAAATTGATGCCATCAATGAACCTTATCGTCCCATCCCTTCCGGTGCAATTTCTGTACCCCAGGTTGTGACCCAAATTGTGGCGTTATTTCTCGCGGGGATTGCCGTTGCCTTTACCCTGGATTTATGGGCGGGTCATGAGTTCCCCAATGTCACAGTATTGGCCTTGTTTGGTTCCTTCATCGCTTTTATTTACTCTGCGCCTCCCTTAAAGTTAAAGCAGAACGGCTGGTTAGGTAACTACGCCTTGGGTGCCAGTTACATCGCCTTACCTTGGTGGGCTGGTCATGCTTTATTTGGCGAACTCAACTGGAAAATTGCCGTTCTCACCTTGATTTATAGTTTGGCAGGATTGGGAATTGCCATTGTCAACGACTTTAAGAGTGTAGAAGGCGATCGCCAATTGGGATTACAATCGCTACCTGTAATGTTTGGTATCAACACGGCTGCATGGATTTGTGTTGTCATGATTGACGTGTTCCAAGGATTAATTGCGGCTTATCTTGTGACCATTCATGAGAATTTGTACGCCGCCATCTTGGTACTATTAATCATTCCGCAAATCACCTTCCAAGATATGTATTTCTTGCGTGACCCCTTAAAAAACGATGTGAAATACCAAGCCAGCGCCCAACCATTCCTGGTATTAGGGATGCTTGTAGCTGGTTTAGCATTGGGTCATGCAGGAATTTAAACCAATTCGCAATAGCCTACGGCTAGGCTATTGCCAACGCAATGACGCTCTCTACGAGACGCTGCGCAAACGCAGACTCGCTACTGCTACGCTTCTTTTCTTCATTTTGAATTTTGAATTTTGAATTTTGAATTTTGAATTCAAAAAAAGTCAAGTACATGATCAATTTTTTGAACATTGACCAGCTGCCAGAAAATATCAAAATGGCGATGGCAATCACCTATGAGAGTTTAGCGGTTGGACAGCCCCTTTTCCATCAAGGTGATTTAACCAGAGCCATCTTTGTAGTCATATCTGGACAGATCAGACTCATGCACTATACGGACGCTGGTCAATCTATCAAGCACTATGAGGTCAAAGCTGGAGAGAGTTTTGCGGAAGCTGCATTGTTCAATGAATTCTATGATTGTACAGCGATCGCTGATATTCCTTCCCGTGTCGCTACTTTTCCTAAACAGCCGTTTCTGGCAACTTTACGCCAGCATCCAGATTTATCAGAAGCACTCATAGTACAACTGGCGCGAAGATTTCATCAAGTAAAAATTTTACTAGAACTGAGGAGTATCCGTTCTGCCCGCGATCGCGTGCTGCGTTATTTGGAAATTGCCGCCCATCCACATGGAAATATCGTCAATCTGGATAAACCTCTGAAGGAAATAGCCGAAGATATGGGGTTGAGTCAGGAAGCATTGTCTCGCGTTTTGAGTCAACTGCAAAAAGACGGGACAATTACCCGCAAAAAACGACAAATTATATTAGTTCAAGAAGCATATCGCACTTAATCGCAAAATTACAGAATATTAAAAATAGTCTCAAACTTGATTTCAATCAAAGAAGTCTCTGTGCCGAAAGCATAGATTTAGCTACGGAAATCTGAAGCTATGCCAACACAGAACAAATCATGACTTTGAATCAACCCGAATATTTCACTAAATACGAGAACCTGCATTTTCATCGAGATGAAAATGGCATTCTAGAAGTGAGAATGCACACAAACAATGGTTCACTCGTTTTCACCGGTAAAACTCATCGAGAGTTTCCCGACGCATTTTACGATATTAGCCGAGACAGAGATAACCGTGTTGTCATCCTCACAGGTACTGGTGATGCTTGGATGGCTGAAATCGATTTTGCTAGTTTAGGAGATGTCACCAATCCTCGTGAGTGGGATAAAACTTATTGGGAAGGTAAAAAGGTGCTGCAAAACCTCTTGGATATTGAAGTACCAGTCATCTCTGCTGTCAATGGTGCAGCATTACTTCATAGTGAATACATTCTGACGACCGACATTATTCTTGCATCTGAAAACGCCGTATTTCAAGATATGCCTCATTTAAATGCAGGTATCGTACCTGGTGACGGAGTGCATATACTATGGCCATTAGCACTTGGTCTTTATCGCGGGCGCTACTTCTTGCTTACTCAAGAAAAGCTGACGGCTCAACAAGCTTATGAATTGAATGTTGTCCATGAAGTATTACCGCAAAGCCAACTCATGGAACGGGCTTGGGAAATTGCCAGGACACTGGCCAAACAGCCCACATTAAACTTGCGATACACCCGTGTGGCCTTGACCCAAAGGCTGAAGCGGTTGGTTAATGAAGGAATTGGCTATGGTCTGGCATTAGAAGGTATTACCGCCACCGATCTCCGCAATACTTGACATTTTTGATACTTAACAGGTGAATTTAAAGGTAATAATTCACCTGTCTAAAAACATCCAGAGGTATATGACGATGGAAGATTTTGTTACCCCTCCAGCTTTTGGGGAAAAAGTCCGGGAACGCTGGACATTAGCCGGAAGAAAAGCTTTGATTACCGGAGCTACCAAAGGAATTGGTTTAGCGATCGCCCAAGAGTTTTTGGCTTTAGGTGCAGAAGTCGTCATTGTTGCTCGCAATGCTGAAGCGATTGAGCAACAGATGAAAGCTTGGCGTTCTGCGGGGAAAGTTCACGGAGTTGCCGCCGACGTTTCCACTTCTGAAGGTCGTCAGATAATACATGAGTACGTTAGCAAGACCTTGGGAAGACTTGACATTTTGGTGAATAACGTTGGCACAAATATTCGCAAGAAAGCGACTGATTACACAGAAGAAGAATTTGCTGGGATATTTCAAATTAATCTAACTTCTATATTTGAGCTTTCCCGACTGTTTTATCCCTTACTAAAAACAAGTAAAAACGGCAGTATCGTTAACATCGGTTCTGTTGCTGGGTTAATTTCCGTTCGGACTGGCGCACCTTATGGGATGACCAAAGCCGCACTCGTGCAGTTAACGCGATCGCTGGCGGTAGAATGGGCCGATGATGGTATTCGCGTTAATGCGATCGCACCCTGGTTTATCCAAACTCCTCTGACCGAGCCTCTACTCAACAATCCTGAAACTTTAAGCGCAGTTGTTTCACGTACACCAATGAAACGCGTGGGTCAACCCGAAGAAGTAGCGAGTCTTACAGCTTTTCTCTGTATGCCTACCGCATCATATATTACAGGACAATGTATTGCTGTTGATGGAGGATTTCTGGCATTTGGTTTTTAAAATGAGCTAGCTGCCAGAACTTAAAATAGATTGAATAATACTTAGGACTCAGAACTCTACACTCCGTATTGCGATAACATAACTTCTAACTCGTCACTTTTATCAGGACTGGCCGTGTTGGAAGCAATTATATTGATCATTCTGGGGATTCAAAAGTTTTTAGTACCAATTTGTTTTGTCGGTGCATGGGGTTTGATGATTCTCATCGCTTGGAGTCTTTGGTCAGCAACCAGAGATAGTATCCACGCAGCCAAACAAATGCACCAAATACCCTGTTCTGGCTGCCAATTTTTTACAGATGACTACCGTCTGAAATGCACTGTACACCCATCCCGTGCTAACACAGAAGAAGCCATCAACTGTATGGATTATCAAGCAAAGACTAATCCTTATTTATACTAGTGTAGGCAGGGGAAACAACTAATTACCAATCTCTAACAATACCTTTAACACGCCTCGGCGTTGGGCTTCCTCAAAAGCCAAAAGCCCTTGGCTGAGTGGATAGTGAGCATGAATCAGAGGTTCTACGTCAACTTTTCCTGTAGCTAATAGTTCCAGTGCAGGGGGAAAAGAGCCACAACGAGAACCGATGAGAGTAATTTCGTCTACAACTAAAGAAGAAGCATCAAGGCTGAGATTACCAGCATAGGTACTTTTCAGAACTAGAGTACCACGGGGACGCAAAGCCCGACGAGCGATCGCAAATCCTTCTGGATTACCAGTACACTCAACTACAATGTCAAAAGCTCTATCTTGGACAGCATCAACTAAACCCGTTTGAATACCCCTTACCTTTAAATTAGCGAGTTTTTCTTGGTGACGACCAACAACCAATAATTCACAACCAGTTAAAGCTAGTGTTTGGGCTACTAATTGTCCCAACTTGCCATCTCCGACTACTAGCACACGGTCATCTTTACTCAATATTACCTGTTGTTGAATTTCTAGCGCTGCTGCCAAGGGTTCGGTAAAAGTTGCCACCTCTGTTGCTACGTTTTCGGGTACAGGATGGAGATTTTTGACTGGTAAGCAGAGGTACTCAGCAAAAGCCCCATGACGATTTACAATACCCAAAACAGTCCGATTTTCACAGTGAGTTGGTTGTCCTCGCCGACAAAAACGACAATAGCCGCAGACAGCATTAATTTCCCCCACTACTCTTTGATTAAGTAGGTTTTCTGGCCCTTGTTCTACCACTCCTACAAACTCATGTCCTAGAATCCCTGTGTAGGGATAATAGCCTCTCAACAATTCTAAGTCAGTGTTACAAATTCCTGCACGTAAAACACGAACTAGCGCTTCTTCTGGCGCTGGTTCTGGAATGGGAATATCTGTAAGCAGTTGTAACTGGTTATTTTCTAGCCAGAGTCCTTTCATCTTTATATCTCAGTAGTACTGGGAAACTTCTGCTCAATTTTGCTTAACCAAATGACTAAGTCATCAGAGTGAACAGCAATCTCACTTCCTAAAGTTTTGATATATAGCAGTCCGTCACTGATAGTTAAATCCCTAACAGGATACCAAGAATTGCGGGTACGAATCAGCAAATCTAAGGGAATTCCTAATTGCATTGTATTTTTGCGATATTTCCACCAAGAACGCCACAAATGAACTGATTTCATACAGTGCATCTGGTATCCTTTGGGGATTTGGCAATATTGATATCTATAACAATTACGACTATCTATTTCTCCTGTAAGAATGTAGTTATGTTCAGCCAATACCTCGTTTATCAATTCCCAATACGATGAAGTTGCTTTAACCGAGAATTCTAGGGGTGTATGAGTGAGTGGGGCGGTAGCAATCACCCCCTCGGTTTTAGCTATAATTTGGTTGATTTTATAAGCCGTTTGAGCTTGTAAAGTGCTGTTAGCTAACAAAATTTCTTGTTTTTGAACAGATTGAGCAACAAACTGCTGTAATAGCTCTAAATTAGATAACATTGCTTATTTATATTGAATGCACCATGTTTTATGTAAGATGTAACCTAATTGTAAGTGAGCAATTATCAAAAAACCATGAGTTATTACAAAATTGGTAAAACTTTCACGATACTCCAATCACTTCTTAAACTATATTCATAGACTGCTGTACATATATTCGCGCAACGCTTTAATCTAAGCTATGAATCTATTTAAAATCCCAAACGAAGATACGCTGAATGATTTTAGAACTAGCGAATTCTTATGAGAAAATCTCTGCGTACCTCCGCGCTAACCACCCGGACAAAAGCCGAAGCGTCTACAGTGTTACTCTGCATCAAAAAAGCTAAAAATATATTGATTTAAGCTTGAGATTCTAGCTCATTTTTACTCAACCAAATTACTAGGTCATTAGAATGAACTGTCATTTCACTGACTAAGGTTTTAATATAAATCAAACCATCACTAATAAATAAATCTTTGATGCCGTACCAGGAATCTCTTGTCCGAATTAAAATATCTAAAGGGATTCCTGAAGTGAAGGCTGTTTTCCGATACTTCCACCAATTTTGCCACAAATTAACAGATGTTGTGCATCGCAGTTGGTAGCCTTGGGGTACAGAACATTGTTGATATTTATAAAAGCCTAGTTTATCAACTTCCCCTGTATATATATAGCTGTAATCAGCTAATGTCTCGTTCATAATATCCCAATAAGATGAAGGCGAGGCTATGAGAAAATCAGATGGGTTACTGTTCAGTTGTGTGGTGGCAATTATGCCTTCTTTCTTCGCAATTAATTGGTTACTTTTGTAAACCATTTGTGCCTGCAAAGCAGAATTAGCTAATAGAACTTCTTTCTTGGCGATGGATTGGGTAATAAATTCGCGGATTAAAGCTAAGTTAGATAACATAACTCTTCATTAAAATATTTAGAAAAAACTTGTATCAAGGACTTTAACAATGACCACTGTCGATGATTGATATTTCTTTGACTGTGCCTAATTTGTTTAAAGTTTAAGTATCTGCATCGTGTATTAACATCATGATTGAGTTGTGATACTAGTCAAATACAATCACCTTGATAAATACATATACGTTGAAAAAATCTCATATCCAGAAAAATTACCCAGGTCGCCTGTAAAATTTTTTGTGATTACAGGCAACCTGGGTTGATAAAAAAGTATGTAGTGAGTTAAATTTTTACATCTTTAATTAGAGGTGTAAAAAATGTAACTAAGTCTGAACGACTAACAACGAGAGTAGGGAAAGAGCGATCGCTATAATCTTCCCCATTTGATAAGGGAAATGGTTCTGATTCGAGGGAAACCCAGCTACCACCAGCAGCTTGAACAATTACCCAAGCGCCTGCTATGTCCCAAACTTTTGGTGTTGCTTCTATTCCTCCTAATGTTGCACCAGCCGCAACCGTAAGGAAATTGTAACTAGCTACACCCAGCATCCGAATTTTGCAGGGAAATCCGTTCTGAACAACAGCTAAACTGCGGGAACAAAGGTTAAAAAAGTGATTGCTGCTGGGAGAGTCACTACTGGTATGAATTGGGTGATGATTGAGAAATGCTCCAGAGGGTGTGCTTAAACCAGATGTACCAGGCCAGAAACCATGAAAAGCTTGATTGAGGGGTGGCGCATAAACATAACCAAAAATTGGTGTACCTCGGTAAAGCAAAGCCAGAGAAATCGACCAGATGGGAATACCCCGTGTAAAGTTCGTTGTTCCATCTAAAGGATCGATGACCCAGCACCACTCTGTCCCAGGAAATGTGCGATCGCTTTCTTCAGTTAAAATTCCATAACCGGAAAAAGTAGAGGCGATCGCATCCCGAATTTCTTGATCTGCCCATTTATCAGCTTGGGTTACCAAGCTACCGTCAGCTTTTTGTAAAGCCTGCACTTGCCCAAAATCCTGCATTAACCGCGCGCCCACTCTGGTGGTGATAGTTTCGGCAAAATCGAGAATTGTCGTCCAAAAATCATTCATTGATCAATTTTCACGCAAAGGCACTCTAATCTAACGTGAGTTCGACGACATTAAAAGACCCCTCTCCTGCAAAGAGAAAAGTCAGCACAAACCTGGGTTGATGTCAGCAAACTCAACAGCAATATTTATGTTGCGTGATTTTGCCATGTTAACGCGATGTGCAACTTATTTTTGAAACCCCTCTCCAAACCTCTCCCCGAAGCGGAGAGAGGCTTTGAATCTTGCTCCCCTTCCCTGCGAGGGAAGGGGTTGGGGGTTAGGTTTGAGAGAAAGTTGCACACGGCGTATGTTACATCCAAAATATTCCTACTTTGACAAAATCAGGAGAATTGTACAGTAAACTTGTGTAAAATCTCCGTAATAACCCTTAGTGACGCAATTATGCCGCCAGACTATTCCGGTGAAAATTTGCGAGGTCGTTCATTTAAAGGTCAAGACTTGACTGGGGCTAATTTTAGTAAAGCAGATATTCGAGGGGCTAATTTTAGCAAGGCTATTCTAAAAGGAGCTAATTTCACAGGTGCGAAAGCTGGACTACAAAAACGTTGGACTGTTGGTTTGCTTATAGCTTCATGGCTGCTGTCAGCAGTTTCAGGGTTTTTCTCAATCTTTCTCGGTCTATTGGTAGCACTCATATTTAGACCTACAAGTTTTGAAGATTTGAGTCATGATCAACAGATCATTTTTGGGATAGTCCTCCTAATTGTGCTACTGGTTTTTTGTATTATTACTCTTCGTAAGGGTTTAACAGCAGGTTTAGGAGCCGTAGCCTTCGCCGTAGCCGTAGCCTTCGCCGTAGCCGGAGCCTTCGCCGTAGCCGGAGCCGCAGCCGGCGGAGCCTTCACCGGAGCCGGAGCCTCAGCCTTAGCCTTAGCCTTCGCCGTAGCCGGAGCCGCAGCCTTAGCCGCAGCCGTAGCTTTAGCCGCAGCTGTAGCCGGAGCCGCAGCCTTAGCCGTAACCTTAGCCGTAGCCTTAGCCTTAGCCTTAGCCGCAGCCGCAGCCTTAGCCGCAGCCGGAGCCTTAGCCGCAACCGGAGCCTTAGCCGCAGCCTTAGCCTTAGCCTTAGCCTTGACATTATTTAGTGCTTATATAGGCTGGCGTAGTTTAGCTGGAAATGAAAAAGATGCTTGGGTTCGCTCATTTGCCATTACTTTTGCAGCAACAGGCGGTACAAGTTTCTTTGGTGCTAATTTAACTGATGCTGACTTTACTGGTGCAACTCTCAAAAACACAAATTTCAGAACAGCAAATCTCACCCGCACTCGTTTTTATGAAGCGAAAAAACTTGACCTTGCCAGAGTAGGCGATTCAATATTAGCTAAACGAGATATTCTCAATTTGCTAGTTACTTTAAATGGTAGAAATAAATCATATATTGGCGCGAATCTCAAAGGTGCAAACCTCATAAGCGCAGATTTAAAAGAAGCTAATCTTAAAGACACTGACATTACTGAAGCCACCTTTGCAGGTGCTTGTTTAGAGTGGGCAAATCTAACTCTAGCTCAAGCTGTGGGTACTGATTTTACTCGCGCTCAAATGACTGGTGCTTGTCTAGAAGCTTGGAATATTGAAAGCACAACTAAATTAAATGATGTTGATTGTCGCTTTATCTATCTGCTAGAAAATCCCCATTCTGGAACTGATGATAGAGAACGCCGTCCCAGTAGTGGTGACTTTCAACCAGGAGAATTTACCAAACTATTTGAAGAAGTATTAAACACTGTCGATTTAATTTTCCGCAACGGCATCGACTGGAAAGCTTTTGTTACTTCCTTCAAAAAAGTGCAAGCAGATAATGAAGACACAGATTTATCTATTCAGAGTATTGCTAACAAAGGTGATGGCGTAGTTGTCGTTAAAGTTAACGTGCCTGATGGAACTGATAAAGAGAAAATTCATAGTGATTTTATGCAAAATTATCAGTTAGCATTGCAAGCTGTGGAGGAAAAATATAAAGCACAACTGCAAGCTAAAGATAATGAAATAGTCATCTATCGCCAACAAAGTGCAGATATGAAAGAGATTATTGGCTTATTAGCTAATAAGCCAATTAATGTTCAAGTTGATAATAAAGTAGAAGCTAAAAGCATGACTAACAGTAATGATTACAGCCGTAAATTGGAAATTAGCGGTACTTTAAATAACAGTGGTCAAATTAATTTAGGTGAAATTAGCGGTACGGTGACAAATACTATTAATGAGTTACCATCTGCCGCTGAAACTGAACAGCCAGGAATTAAGGAATTATTGACGCAATTAAAAGCGGCGATTGAAGCGGAAAAAGATTTATCTGAAGATGATAAGGCAGAAGCATTAGAACAAGTGCAAGCCTTAGCGGAAGCGGGTAAAAATCCCCAATCTGAACCGCAGCAGAAGGGGGCAAAAACTGCGATGAAGATTTTGAAAGGGACAATTACTGGTTTACCTGCGACGGCTACATTAGTTGAGGCTGTTAGTAAATTGTTGCCGTTGATTTCTAAGTTTTTGGGCTTGGGTTGAGTGTAACTAAATAGATAATCTGGTGATTTTACATGAATTAGAAAAACCTAACCCCCAACCCCTTCCCTATAAGGGAAGGGGAGGCAAACTAAACTTTCAAAGGCACTCTAATCTAAATCACTTTCTAAAACAGAAGCGATCGCTTGCTTGGTAGTAGTTTGAAATTCTGTCACATTCACACGATTGAGGAACCAAATCGACAGCACCATCCCCACCGCTTCCAAAACAAATACTGATGCGTAGGCTAGTTCTAAAGTCGGTAACAGTCTTTTACTCACATCTAAGACTGCACCGCCGATGACTATGGCTAATCCCCTAGCTAAGGATTGCGCCAACCCCCAAGCCCCAATGAATGTGCCGGCGGTTTCTGCAACTGTTAAATCCAGCATCAAGCTAATTGCAGCTGTAGTTAAGAAACCAGTGGCTAAACCAAAAATGACCAAACCAAACTTCAAAAAGGCGGGGTTAGCTGAGAATCCTGATGCGCCCAACATTAAGGCGGCGAATGCGACCAGAACGCAACCCAAACGGGCAGTTCGCCGCTTACCTAAACGGGGTACAACAAAAAAGCCGGTTACACCGTAGGCGATTAAAATACCTATGCCATAAAATACATTCAGTCTGGTACTTTCTGCCAAAGGCATCTTAAACACTTGACCCGCATAAGGTTCGACAACTGGGTCTTGCATAAATAAACTGATGCTCATCACCACCAAAAAAGTGAAGAACAAAGCAGTTTGGGGACTAGCTGTCAAAATTTTCCAAGCTGCACCCAGAGTAATACTATCTTCTCGATTTACCAATGTAGAACGGCTTTTATAGAGAGAATACTTTTTCTCTACACCCACTGTTGCTACAATCGACAACCCAAACACAATTGCAGGGACTATCATAAATAGCCTGTTGACTGCGGCTTGCAAAGTTACTGCATTTGCTTCTGGGGTTAATTGTTTGAGCAAACTAGAACTGATAATTGCCCCAACAATAATTCCCACCATCAACATTGACCAGACAATACCCACCACTTGAGAACGGTTATCTTCTTCTGAGATATCCACCAACAAAGCAGCAAAAGACGTACCACTAGCACAAATCGCTAGACCATATATGGCAAAAACTAAAGCCAGAAGTGATGTCCAGCCGATAGTTTCAGTAGTCCACACCCAACCACTAGAGCTATTGGCGACACTATTTAACTGCCAAATTACTTGTACAGCGAAAAAAGAGGCGATCGCAAATATTGCCGCCCCCACCCAAACATAAGCCGTGCGATGATAACCCCACAAAGGTTTGGCATCGGAAATCTGACCAAACCAAATGCGAGAAGGAGAGACAAAGGCCGGTAACGCTAAAACCAACGCCACCAACGTCGCCGGAATGGCGATTTCTTGAATCATGACTCTGTTCAGTACACCCAGAGTCAAAATTGACATCATACTCAGACCCATTTGAAAGAGTCCGAGTCGAAACACAGTCACCAAGTTAACTCTCTGAACTGACTCAGGCTTAATTGATTGACCTGATTCGGGATCGGGTAGAAAATTGCTAGTCGCCATTATGACTTGAATGAGAAAAAATACAGGATTTAGCCTTTCTTTAAATAAAGATAAACCTGCTCATCCCCAGTCTGCTATTTTTCAACCCCTTTAATACAAAAAGAGAACTTTTGAGCAATTACCAATTACCCATTACCAAATCATCAGTTAGTAGCTTTTCAGCTGCTTCTAACATGGATGCTGATATGTCCTTGAGGTCTTCACGATTCTGCAAGTAAGTTTTTAATGCTTCCATTGGGTCGATGCTGCTACTCGCACTCAATTCAGGGATGCGGGGTCGAGCCAACTGGCTTAATAATTCTGCTTGAATGGTGTAAGTGTGAGCAGAACTCAAGGCGTTATGTAAGGAGGCGCTATCAATTACATCCATTTGTTCGGAACGGAGTTTGTAGATTAGCCGCACGACAGCATCTTGAATATCATGTTTAGCGATCGCCTTCACAATAGCAGCTTGTGGATCATCTGCTTTTGATACATCCACTTCGATGGTGCGAAAAGTCCGGACGGGTAAGGGACAAAACTCCCAATTGACATTCCCCCGTTCCAGTTCAATCATTACATAACCCTTATCCTCTTTCTCCTCGCTAAAATCTACCCGTTCAATACTCCCCGGATAAATCACTGGCGGGTTATTAGATTTATTCAAATTTTGATGACGGTGGACGTGTCCCAATGCCACATAATCAAAACAGGGACGAGTCAGCAAAGATAAAGGTAGAGTAAAACCTTTACCCACAGCCAAATAGCGTTCAGCCCCCAACGTCGCATTATCAGCCATCAAATGAGCTAAAAGCACAGTTGGTACATCAGGGTCAAGACGGCGAATTTCCCCTTCCATCACCACTTGCAGACGTTCTGTTAATAGTTGATTGACTTCAGCCAACCCCAAACCTTCTGTTTCTTGACGCGTCATCAGTGTCGAACGAGTTAGCCAAGGTAAAGTAATCACCTGCACTTTGCCGTTACGAGTTTGGATATGATGAGTCGTCAACCTATCACCAACCACAAACCCCGGCACTCCCAAAGTGCGGTAAATATTTAAACTAGCGCCTCCTTGTCCTTGGGAATGTTGGTCATGGTTCCCCACCAACAACACTGTCGGAATTTCAGCATCCACAAGACGACGAAATTGACTAGCAAAAGCTTCTTGCACATAGGGCGGCGGCGTAGCATCAGGAAACGCATCACCACCAAATATGACCAAATCTACAGCATCTCCCAACGCCCGATCAATGCACACAGATAAAGTATTGACAAAATCCTCCAAACGTGTATTTAATCCCGTAACGCTATTAATGCGTCCGTGAGAAAAACCGCTTCCCATGTGGATGTCGGAGAGATGGAGGATTTTAATCATACATTTATCTTAAGCTTACTTGACTATCTGATGTTTAATTGTCACGCCAATCATAATATCGCTTACAACAGTTTACGTTTTGAGAATATGTAACCTCGTTAGATTGAGATTGATACAGATTTAGTTAAAACGAATGACAACTCTTATATCAGCAAAGTTTAACAAATAATTATATTCATTATCAGAAATATTACTTACAATAAAAGTATTAAAACAAAGGCTATTTTTTGTAAAATACTGTAATCTCAAGCGAATGAGTAACCAGGAAACTCAGAAAATCGAAGACAAAACCAATTATTGGAAGAAAAAACTGATTGGCGAATCCAACAAAAATCCGTTAGTTGATTTACGCCAAAATCAAAAAAGATTAGTTCCTCTTTTAAGAGACTCTTCATTTTTATATAGTCATTTTACAGGAGATGAGCCTGAATCATTACCAATTAGTGAACTGGAACCTAAGCAGACTGATGAAGACCCGTTAAAGCTTCTAGATGAACTTCGTAAAGAGGCTAAATCAACCATTGAAGAGAAGGGTTTTAATAGTCTTTTTTTAGTCATTAATGCCTTAACATGGTTTAATCCCGAAAATACTCATGAAAAATATGTTTCTCCTATTCTGCTTGTTCCAGTGAGATTAGAAAAAATAGGTAGAAAGTCATTAGAATTTACTCTTCACCCTATAGATGATGATATTGCTGTTAACTTTACTTTAGTCAACAGGTTACAGGATTATGGTATAACGCTGCCTGACAGTGATAGGGTTAAAGAATTGAGCTATGAAGATTTTTTCAGTGAAGTTCGTAGTGTGATCTCTAAACAACCTAACTGGGAAGTACAAGACACAGCAAACATTAGTTTGTTTCCAGATGCAAAAGCAGCGATGATTCAAGACCTGGAACAAAATCAGGAAAAGATAGCTAATCATCCCATACTGCAAGAGCTAGCTTTAGGCAGAACATCTGGGAATGTCAACAATACCTCTATTCCTCAAGAAAAAGAGCTTGATCAAATAGACCCTTCATTAATTTATCAGATACGTGATGCGGACTCCAGCCAGCAAGTAGTTATTGAAGCTGTCAAGGCAGGCTCTAATTGTGTTGTACAGGGGCCTCCAGGCACAGGAAAAAGCCAAACTATTGTTAACATCATTACTGAGTTAATCGGTCAAGATAAAAAAATCCTTGTAGTTGCAGAAAAGCAAACTGCTTTAGAAGTTGTTTTTAAAAGACTAAAAGAAAGTAAATTAGAAAATCTCTGTCTAAATTTACATCATGAAGTTACAAAAAAAGCCAAAGATTTCTTCAATCAGCTAGCACAAACTTATGAGGATGTTTCAGGAAGTAACGAAGCACAACAGGAAGATTCGGAAACCTTATTTAAACCTTTACGCGACTATCGAAAAGTTCTCAACGATCATGTAAAAGATTTACATGACAAGAAAGATCCACTCAAGAAGTCGGCTTTTAACTTGTATGGCGAAATTCGTAGGTTGGAAAAAGAAGACATTCCTCGACTAGAGTTTAATATTTCTAATTTGCAAGATTGGTCAGAAACTAGATTGTTCGATGCGAAAAAATTATTAGAAGAACTTGGTCAATTTGAGGCTATATTCCGGGGTAGACAAAAAACTCTATGGTCAAGTAGTCCCGTAAACTATCCTTGGTCGTCTGCTATAGATCAAGCTTTGCGTGTAAATCTTGACAATCTTAGCTCCGGCATAAAACTGGCTCAGAATACTATATCTTCATTGATACAACTACTAAATATCAACGAAACAATTGAAAATTTGTATGATTTAGAAGAGTTACAACCAGCAGTTAATCATATCCTTAATGCTCCATCAAACATTGAAACTTGGTCATTTTCAACAGATTTGGATGATTTGGCACAGTTGTATTTAAACTTAGAAAAAGATATTAGGGATTATCAATCAATTAATTCCGATCTCAATTCTAAGTATGTGCGAGATTTTTTCACTTTCGATTTATTAAAAATCAGGGAAATTTTTGCGAAAAGATTTACTGGTATTTTTTGCTTTATTAAACCAGCTTATTGGAAATGGCTCTATGATAAGAGACGCGAACGTCAACGTCTAATTGCTCTTCGACAAGACCGCAAGCGCATTTCTGAGCAAGAGTTAATGAAAGATATTGAAAATGCGATTGAGCGCCAAAATATTTTAATTAAATTACAAGACCGCAACTACCAAGCACGTGAAGCTTTTGGTTCTTCCTTCGAGAAAGAAATGACAAATTTACAAAGTATTAAGCAAGGTCTTGAATGGTTGGAAAACCTCAATAAAAATCTTCCATTAGATAAAGAAAAAGTAGCCACAGTGCTTACTTCAAGAGAAAATCATGAACAATTATCAGAATTATTCAAGTCTTTGGAAGTATCTTTAAACCAAATTCAAGAAGGCTGCAAATTCTTAAACAAACACTTCCCCAAAGAAAGACTAACAGCACTAGATGTATTGAAGAGAAAACCTCTAAATGAGATTAAAGATTTCCGAAGACAAGCCTATGATGAGCTTGATTTATTCCAACAGTGGTTGGACTGTCAAGAAATTGTACATAAATTAGAAGCGATTGGCACAGAGGAATTTCTAGCTAAACTACGAGACACCGACATTTCACCAGATAAGTGGTATTCGGTTTTACGGAAAGGCTTTTATGTAAATTGGCGGCGACACATACATTCTGATAAATCCGAGTTGCGAAATTTTAGCCAGAATTTGCACGAACAGAGAATAAATGAATTTTCAAAAGAAGATAAACAACAGTATGATGTTGCAATAAAACGTTTGAGACAACTCCATGTACAACGTTGCCAAGATTGGTTAAAGCAGCCAGAAGCACAGGAACAAGTAAGCAATCTAAAACGGGAAATTACAAAGAAAAGTAGACAACAAAAAATTCGTCAATTTATCAAGAAGAATGCTCAAATTGTTACTACTCTTAAACCATGTTGGCTGATGAGTCCTTTAGGCGTTTGTCAATATGTAGATGCAGACGCAGTGGAGTTTGATGTTGTTATCTTTGACGAAGCTTCTCAAGTGCGTACTGAAAATGCAGTATCGTCTATTATGCGAGCAAAACAGCTAATTGTTGTAGGTGATAACAAGCAGTTACCACCAACTTCTTACTTTGAAAGTGCAGCAGATGATGATAGCGACGATGAAGAAGAAGAAATTTATGAAAATTTGCTAGATGAGTGTTCTAAATTATTAATTATGCTCACTCGTACTTTAAGTTGGCATTATCGCAGCCAAGATGAAAGTCTCATTGCCTTTTCAAATCAAGAATTTTACAACTCAAAACTTATTTCTTTCCCTAACCCTGCAAAAGATGCTAGCAGAGGGGTACATTTCCATTTTGTTGAAGGGGGAATATATGCTAATGGAGAAAATATCCGTGAAGCAGAGGAAGTTGCAAAGCTAACAGTGCAGCATTATCAGCAAAACTCCCAACAATCTTTGGGTATTATTACCTCAAGTAAACAACAAGCAAAAGCCATCAAGGAACAACTCAAACAAATCAGTATTAAACATCCTGAGATAGAAGAATTTTTTCAAGAGAACTCAGAGAAGTTCTTTGTTAAATCAATTGATGATGTTCAAGGTGATGAGAGAGATGTGATTTTCCTAAGCTTTGGCTTTGGTTTTGATAACAAAAATTCTGGTCAGTTAAAGCACAACTTTGGTTACTTCAGTAGAAAAGAACAAGATTTAGGTAAACGAAGATTAAATGTTGCAATAACTCGTGCTAGATGCAAGTTCGTATTAATCGCTTCGATTCATCGTGATGATATTATCGCCGAAAAAGGTGAACAAGCTGCATTACTTAAGGATTATTTTGCATACGTTGACAGTGGCGGTCAAAAACTAGCTAAAAAAGGTGATGACCTTTCGGACTTAGACTTACCTTTTGAAGAATATATATATCAAGTTTTAACATATAGGGGATATCAAGTTAAGAAACGGGTTGGTCGTTCAGCTTATCCAATCGACTTAGTGGTGATGGATAATTCCAAACCAGAAAAGGAAGAGTCTCTTCTGGGGATTGTGTGTGATGGCGAAACCTATAGTAAATATCCTACAGCACGCGATCGCGATCGCCTCCGCCAAGAAATCCTAGAAAAATTAGGCTGGCGCATTTACAGAATTTGGTCTCGTGAGTGGGATCGCAACAGGGAAGAACAAATTAATCGCCTCATAGCGCATATAGAAAATCTCCGCAACCAGAAATAAACATAATTAGTAATTTGAAGAAGGCTTGGATTGCCTATGATAATAGCCAAAATAGAAGAACTTTTAACTAAAATTCAACAGTTGCAATCAATTATGATTGCGGTATCAACTGATTCATATCGTAATCCCATTAGAGAGAAAGAAAAACCATACACAAAACTCTACAAAGATATTACAGACATATTGGAGTTTCTTGCAGAAGAAGGGGTATTAATCGAAAATCATAATCCTTGTAAGTCTCTTTTAGATTGGCGCGATCGCTGGTCAACTTTAGAAAGGGGACTTGCCTCAAAAGGAGCATATATTCACGACCTATATAATACTACTTTCCAGCAAATTGATAATATTTTGTTTCAGTACAATATTATCGGTAAATCTCAAAAACAGTTAGTTGATGAGTGGCAAATCTCACAATTTAAACACCTGATAGTAAAGATTAAGAAGTTGAAGGGAATTATGATTTCGGTTGCTATTCAGGGACGCACTGATGATTTAATTAAGGCTGAGGATGAGGATTATCGCCAACTCTACCGAGAGTTGACATTACAAATAAGTATCCTTCAGAAAATAGGTATACCTGTTACACATCCCAATAAATTTAGGTCACTTTGGCAATGGTATAATCACTGGTCATTCAATTTAGATAAATCATATGATGTAAGAGAAAGATATATTGATGACCTCTATGAAAAAATTATCAAACCAATTGAGAGAGCCTTAAATAAATATCAAGACAACTCAATTTCTACTGAAGAGTTTATTCAAGATTTACAGCGTCGTTTTCATCAACAGATATCTGTTAAACCTAGCAATCCCGCTATACCTAGTACAAAAGTTAATAGTACATTACAAGAACCTGAGTCTAAGTTAGAAGGCTACTATCAACCAAAGGCATTAGAGCAGATATCTAATTCTTTATCTATTGAATCAAATCAAACTGTTAACAATTCTTTTTATCACAATCTAAATTTGAAATGGACACATGATAACACCATGAATCCAGAAATATTCTTAGAGCAAGAAAACATTGTATATTTAGTAGAAAGTTTAGAAAAATTATTTGCTATAAAATTTGATAATAGTACCAACAGAAGAAGTCTTTTGAGTATATCTGGGATTGAAGATTCATTCACTAGAAATATTAGTTTTAATGGTAATCCTGTAGAATTTACTCATATATTAGTAGATAAATTTAAACATTATAAAATTTCCAATCATAGATTAAATTCTCACCCGATGACAAGTTTGTTAGAATATCTAATTAACCGTAAAGATAGTTGTGAGTTAGAAGATCAAGATGTAGAATTATTCACTCAATTAATTGAAAGAGGTAGGGAAAATTTAAAAGCTATAAAAACACGTAGTAGTGTTTGCAGAATTGAATCACCAAAAGGGATGGGTATCGGTACAGGAGTAATGATAGCTAAGAATTTAATCTTGACCTGTAATCATATTTTCAGTAAAACTCAAGTTAGACAAGCTTGGGTACGTTTTAACTATAATGCTGATAGTCGTCAGTTAGATAAAGATTTATATGAATTAGACATGAATTTTGTTAGCTTTAGTAGTCGCCATGACTATGCTTTAATCAAATTAAAAGAAAATCCTCAACAACAAATAGCTGTTAATAGTGAGCAAATATTAGATAGTGGTCAAGGAATCCGCATTATTCATCATCCACAGGGAAATCCTTTAATAATCTCTGACATAGGTGAGATTGTGCAGGTAGGAGAAGATTATATTGACCATAATCTAAAAACTGATAATGGTTCCTCTGGCGCACCTATTTTTAATCGCCAGTGGGAACTGATAGCAATTCATCAAGGAAATGTAGGTATTGGCCGTAATTTTGAACCAGGGTCAACAGGTGGTATTCCTATCCGTGCTATCTGGAATCAAATCTCATCATATTTAAATTGATTTAATAGAGTCATATTTTCATGAATATTTTCCAGAATTTATCTGAATCTTTTAGCCGCGAGGCTAAAAAATATACAACTCTTTTCCTACCACAACATCGAGTTGATCAAGACTACGATGATACACCTATTCGTGCAGGTGAAGCTTATTGTCGCATCTGGCTAGAGGATATGAATTTAGCTAAAGATGTAGACTGGTTCAAACAGCGTTATCCAGTTGTTCATGCTGCTATCCGTTTCCATTACGACTCTAAGCCAGTAACAATTCCTTATTTAGCTGCGCCTGGTCAACTAAAAGATTTGGGAAGCAACAATTTAGATAAAGTGATTCAAGACAGATATCCTCTTACTCCTCTGTTCCCATTTAATCAAGGTTTAGTAGAGTTTCAAGCTGGTCTGTTCAGCATTGCTTCTAGTGATTCTATCGGCAAATTTATCGAGACGATGGGAAGATTTGCCAAATTGCTCCCTGTACCAGAACTCTCAAGTGTTTTGAATTTAGCAGAACCTGTATATCGCGGAATTGAAGATTTACTGGACATTGGAGAACGTCGATTAGAGTTAGGCTATCAACAAACTTTTTCTGATGCTGACGGTGGTAGTAGTAATTTTCTCAGGGAGGGGTATTTTGCCGTAATTTTAGCGGAGGAACGAGAGATTAACATAGAAAATCTCTGCGTTGTTAATGATAATCTCCGGCTTGGCTCTCCTGGAACTACTAAAATATTTATCCGTGACAGTAAACCTTTTAAGGGTTTCAGCTATATGTTATTTCGCATAGAAAAGCGCAAACAGCAAGATTGGGAGTCATTAACAACCATAAAAGAGCTAGTTGCTAAAGCCCAAGATGCTGTCTTATTAGGGGAATATGAGAAGGTGAAACAATTTCACTTACCCGCTATTGAAATAGCTATTATCCAAAGCCCTGATGTAACTAGGTCTGACCGAAGGAATATGAGATTAAAGATTGGGGAGGAATTGAAGGAACTTGGTTTGCAATCTACAAAAGTACAAAAGCGATCGCTGTATTCAATTATGCAGCGACCCATGCCAGAGATTGACGCAGAAACAGAAGCAGAATTAGCTGCTTTAGAATTACTTTTTAAGCCCATTAGTTAATAAACTAACTTTTCTCTTTCCTGTGTGTGAGTGTTGATATAACCGCTTCAATCGCATAGTTAGAATATAACGAAAGTGAGTGGGAAATAGCATTATTTCCCACTCACTAAATTCTTGCTTTCTACTTCCTGTTAAATGTGAATCCCACATTCAGTTTTATTGCTTCCTCTCCAGCGTCCGGCGCGTTCATCTTCGCCTTCGCCTACTTTGGTGGTGATGGGTTCATCGCCAATACTGGGATAACCTTGGTCGTGGAGTGGGTTGTAAATCACACCATGTTCGGCTACGTAAGCCCAACTATCTTGACGTGTCCAAGTAGCTAGGGGATTTACTTTCAAACGACCTTTGCCATCTAATTCAAATACAGGCATATTAGCGCGGGTAACTGCTTGATCACGGCGACGGCCAGTAATCCACGCAACTGTGTTGAGTTCATCTAAACCCCGTTGTAGAGGTTCAATTTTGGTAACTTGGTGAAATTGTGTAATATCTTTATCCCAAAGCGCCTCACCATATTTAGCAGTAAAAGCTTCGCGGGTGTCTACATCTGGAGTTTTGTAGGTTTGTAAATCTAGATTATATATTTCTTTCGCTTTCGCAACGAGTTCTAAAGTTTGTTGAAAGTGGAACAGAGTATCGAGAAAGATTACAGGTACTGGTTGCTTGAGTTCACTATAAAGGATATGGGTAATTACTAAGTCATCCACATTAAAGGCGCTAGTTTGTACCAACCCTGTGGGGATATGCTCTATAGACCATGCCAGAATTTCTTTAGGAGTGGCAGTTTCAAACTGTTGATTTAATTCATCTAAATTAAATTCGTTTGTTTGGGTTTTAAATGCCGTAGAAGCTGTCATGAGAGTTTCCGTTAAATGTTGTTACCTTGATTAAACTTAATTTTAGACCAAAAAGGCACACAACTCGCTCGGATATGAGGGAATATAAGTAATTATATTGTACGGAAATTACTACCTTAAAGGTATATGTTCGCAGAACAGTGTACTGCTGCACTTTTATATACTCAAACTTTATTAATAAAAAATTAATAATATTATTTACTAATCATTTAGCTTCTCTAACTAAAATTATTGCATGATGAACTGTTAAGTAATTACTCTCACATTTACTAAGAAGGGTTACGCTATTTTAAGTTTTGACTTGCCTTTATAGATATTTATACGGAAACTGATATCTTTAAGTACAACAGCTATATTAAGGGATTCTACAAAAATGAAGAATACCAAATTACCAACTCCATTACGTGAGTATGTAATGATGGGTGGTTTAATCGCTCTCACCAGCGCTAGTATCATCACAATCATGAGCGTGTTTTGAAGGTTTTCAGATTAAAACATTAACAATTTAGGCAAATAAAATTTACAAAACTCCGCTCAGTTTATGAGGGGAGTTTTTAAGTTTTGTGTTTAATTCCTCGGTGAAAGCAATAAATTGAATGCGGAGTAAAGCAACGTGACTAGGACTGAAGGAAAAATCTTATTAAAACCAGACACATTGTGGGAACAGGTAAAAAAACAAACGGAATATGCTTTAAATTGTGGCGCGTTGCTATCGATACCTACAGAATTTGAATTTTTTGAGCAGGATGGGGTTGATTTTTTAGTACGAATTTTATCTAACCTTAACCGTAAAAATGCAGACAAGAAAAAACGAGAGAAGAAATCTGCTGGTAAAGAGTTTAACCCCTTTCTTCCTTACGAACAGGATTTATTTGTAGCGGATATTTCCGACACTCATGTATGTATATTTAATAAATTTAATGTTGTTGACTATCACTTATTGATTATCACCCGTGATTTTGAAGAGCAGGAAAAGTTGCTAACCTTCGCGGATTTTACTGCAATGTGGGCGTGTTTAGCGGGAATTGATGGTTTAGCATTCTACAACGGAGGGAAACTTGCAGGTGCTAGCCAGCGACATAAACACTTGCAACTAGTACCGTTACCATTTACAGCATCAGCACCGCAGATACCCATTGCGCCACTATTAGCATCGGCAAAATTTGAGGAATCGATTGCAACTATACCAGGGCTACCGTTCGTCCATGCTTTCGCTAGTTTACAGCCTGCTTGGGTAGATTCTCCGTTGATGGGGGCGGAAGTAACTTTAGAAATCTACCATAAATTACTGCGTGCTGTGGGTTTAGGGGCGGTTGATGATGATAGACAATCGGGTGCTTATAATTTACTAGCAACTAGAGAATGGATGTTAATCGTACCGCGATCGCAAGAACATTTCCAATCCATTTCTGTAAATTCCTTAGGGTTCGCCGGTGCTTTGCTAGTGAAAAACGAGTCGGAAATGCAAATCCTCAAGCAACATGGCCCAATGACTATCCTCAAGGAAGTAGCGATCGCCTACGGAGGGACACAGCCCATCGCCGTCAATAGTTATTAGTTAATTTGCTCCAAGTGTTCCTAATTTCCATTACTTCCCTCCAGCAGTTTAATTCTGTCTCCACTTGAGCCATATAATTCCACAAATCTCTTAAACAGCAGCATATTTGCTTGTTTAGAAAATCTGCTTAATTTAAATAAACGTTCTATATTGACTTCAGCCAAATTACGCAGATAAGGTAAGTCTTCAAAGAGAGTTAAACAAGACGCGAAATGTAATAATATTTGTAACAACGGTTTTGGCCAATCTAGGTCACTATAGATTTCTATGAATAACTGGTGTTCTCGCTCAGTCAGAGGGAAAGCATAAAATATCACCGTTATTCTTTTGCCATCGTAAACTGGAATACTCAGTTCAATTGTATAAGGAGTATGTAAAATTAAATCTACTTCTACTATCGGTTGTCTCCAAATTCTCAAAGCATTGATAGGCGAATCTAAGAGTGTATTGAATTTGATGATTCCTCCAAAATTTGTTTGTTGAAAGTCGCTAACACTCAATATTCTTAAATTATTTAAACTGAATTTGTGAATAGTCTCTAAATGTTTAAGATTTAATAAATGATAAATTTGGCAAAGATAAGGAAAGGGGAGAATATACTCCTGGCTAATCATGTGTCGTTTTTTCAATGCAAATCGACTTGCTGGATTTTGACATAATAAGCTCACCTCTTCATCGGAACCATTTTCTGGCCTTAAATACAACCAACTTATGAAGAAAAATGAAGTTGTCAAAAGCTGAAAAACTTCTCTTGTGGAAATATAGCCATCGGCAAAGGCAGACATACTTCTATCTGTTAGTCCAAATAGCCAAGATGGAATCCCTAGTAGCCAAACTCCTGTTTTCAGTTTATTTATAAATTGATAAAGTTCTAATTCAATAGAATTACTAGTCTCTTGTTTATCTTCTATATGATGGGTTTCTTTAGATAAATTATCAACCATACTGATTAAAATTAAACATTAGCTACTATCTTCATGTTAATGAGACTTAATAAAGTGGAACTCTATCTCTAGCCGGAATATAGATGTCTCAATACTCTGATTTTTAGACAAAATAGTCTTAATAGAATAGAACTAGAGAGAGAGGAGCTATTAAAGATAATTTTTCAGATAGTTGCAAGAAGATTAACCAAGTTCATGAGGTCGTTTTACAATCAACAGTTGAAAGCATTGGCTCTCAAAAAATATCATCCCTGATTTCTAAGAGTTAAATAGAAATGAATATATTGTAAGCAATCTCTGACAATTGCTGAGAAATCTTTACGGAAATCCGATTTGATTATTGACAAAATCTCAGCATCAGTAAGCTAGAAATCGCTTACAGGATGATTATTTTTGTAGACAATACCCGACCTACTGACGTTATAAAAATAAAGTAATAATCCCATAGAATTATTACTATTAAAGATGTATTATTTGTAAGTATTTTCTAAAAATTATCTTCCATTTGGTAGTGATGACCATCCGTCATGCGACTACAACTGATTTGCCTACAATTATAGGCATTTATAATGCTGCTGTTCCTAGCCGCATGGCAACTGCTGATTTAGAACCAGTTTCAGTAGAAAGTCGTCTTGCTTGGTTCCAAGGGCGATCGCCTAACTTTCGTCCTCTATGGGTAATCGAACAAGAGGGAGTAATTGCTGGGTGGCTGAGTTTCCAATCATTTTACGGACGGCCAGCCTACGCTGCAACAGCTGAACTTAGTATTTATATCGCCCCAGCTTTTCATCGGTGCGGTTTAGGTAAGCAATTGTTAGCCAAAGCAATTGCGGAAAGTCCCAATTTAGGTTTAAAAACCCTATTAGGGTTTATTTTCGCTCACAATCAACCAAGTTTACACCTGTTTCAAACCTTCGGCTTTCAAAAATGGGGATATTTACCACAAGTTGCAGACTTGGATGGTGTGGAATGCGATTTAGTAATTATGGGGTTGCGAATTTAGAATTTTTTAACTTCTTATACCAATCTTATATGAGGTTGCACATAATATAAAATCCATTGATTTATCCGCGTACCCTGTGGGAAGACTTCTCTACGAGACGCTAGCGCGAACGTCAATATCTGCGTGCATCTGCGTTCAACTATTCTATGCAGCTTTATATAGTAAGCTGCGCTAACGCTCCTCTCATGATTGCACGGCAGGCGATACCTTTGGTAAAACTGCACTAACACCTGACCAAATAAATTACCAAATCCTTTCTAATTCCAATACAAAACCCTTTAAAATATCTTCGCCTGATACAGTCGCAGGAGATTCCAAAGCCTCAACCTCTTTTCCTTGTCGATAAATTTCAACTTGACGATATTTACGATTAATTAACAAACCTAAACTTACACCATTATCTAAATATTCCCTCATCTTTTCTTGTACAGTCTTCAAACTATCACTGGGTGAAAGTAACTCAATGACAAAATCAGGACAAATAGGAGGGAACTTTTCCTTTTGTTCGTCTGTTAAAGTATTCCATCTTTCTGACTTTATCCAAGCAGCATCAGGAGAACGGTCTGCACCATTAGGCAACTTAAAGCAAGTTGAAGAATCAAAAGCGATGCCAGTACCATCAGCATCAGTCCAATTCATTAATTGTTGAGTAATTCTTGCATTTTTATTCCCTGTTTCTCCCCCCGTAGGTGGCATAATAATTAATTCTCCAGTTGCGCTGCGTTCAAATTTCAAGTCCCTATTTGCTTGACATAGATTAAAAAATTGCTCATCTGTGAGTTCCAATACTGGTTTAAGATTGACTGTGAAAGCATTCATAGTGATATTCCAGATTGAATATTAAAGCAGCAACTTTAACTACCTTACATACTATTTTATATTCCTTTAGCTCCTGGGTAATGAGCGATCGCCGACGGCGGGGCATAGTCCACGCACCTCCCCACATTCCCAAACTGCGATACCTTCGGTAAGCTTCTCTACGAGACGCTGCGCGTAGCTTGCTTCCCCGTAGGGGTAGGCTAAAGCTTGTTTTAAAAACAGAAAAATATACTTTATTTTCAGTATTCAATTATCAAGTTTGCGAATACGAATTGTTGTTGGTGTAATAACAGTGAAAGCACCCATTAACTCAGAATTATGTTGATTAATTGTATTGCCAACAATCTCTGCTTTCCGGGTTGTCAATAAACCTGCTAATCGCAATAATATAACACCTGAAGCAATACGTTGTAGGCGAAACACTAACTCACCAAAATCTTTGTCAGATGTTAATAATATTGCTTCTTCTTGGTTAGCTAAATCTAGCACTACGTCATCTGAAATTCCTCGCTCCATTTCAGCAACGTACCACACTAAATGGTTATCTTGGCGCAAACGCTCAACAATCTGCCAATCTAAATTTTCGTCTGCTAGAAATTTCAAGAAGCGTTCTCAACAATGGGATAAATAACATCATATCGTAAAGCCTCAGCCGCAAATGCCAAAGCTGCTTGAATTGCTTCGCGTGTGAGTCGCGGGTGTGATTCTAAAATTTGTTCTGGGGTTTCACCAGCAGCTAATTTTTCTAAAATTAACTCAACGGTGATGCGTGTACCTGCAATTACAGGTTTTCCCATCATCACTTTTGGATCGGATACAACTATTTGTTTAAGCTGGTTTTGCATTGTCTTGGCTCATTGCTTACTTCCTATATCATGCCATTAGCATCGAGCGATCGCACCTGTCTATAGTCCCAAACGCGATCGCCTGTTTTTCAAGATGAGCGATACCTACGGTAAGCTGCGCTAACGCACTCAACCTTCCTAAATGTGATCGCCTGTATAAAAACTATGATGGCAGTTTATTTTTCATTAATTAAGCAGACATCAAACGCTGTATTGGTTCAGAAATTGAACGACATAATTCTTGAGCAGTTTCAATCCATTCCTGCATAATAACTTCTACATTTTGTAGTGATTCTTGACAAGTTTCACCATCAGATCCACATCCAGGTAATTCTGGTACTTCAGCTATAAATGCTTAATCTTCTTCACTCCAGTAGATATTAATTTCAGGCTCTCCCAGACTTGGGTTGATAAATTAACACTAAAAAATGGCTCAAACGATTGATACAACAAGGTTTGTCTACAACAAAATTAAAAATTTAATAAAAATTAACTTTATTATTCTTGAATTCTAGACTATGTAAGGATTTAACCTCATATCAAGTATTAATTTGTTATAGCTAGTTTAGAGAGCCTAATTTCATAGCGAAGTATAATTTGTGATATTTTTTATAATTTTTCGGGAACGATATACTAATGCACACTTAGATTATATTGGACTTTACAGTGATAGCATTCAGGAACTTGCACTCAAATATCTTTTGGAATGAAACTGATGAAAGACAATCACAGAAGCTATACGTAGCATTGTGCCTTTTGATTTCAGCAGCATCAGATTTTGCAGTAGGGATTGATTTAAAAAATAGTGGGAAATTAAACTGGTCTACTACAGCTAGTTATTACTCAATATTTCACAGTGCTAGATTAATTATATTTCTGGCTCTAGGTAATTACCCACAAGATCATAATATTAGCCAATTGTTTGCACGAAATTCTGCCAATACAAGAGATCCATTGAAATTGAATGCTCTGAAATTTAATAGTCATCAAGTTGCATTAACAACAACAATTTCTGATTACTATAAAGATTTATTAAACTTACCCAATTCAGAATTTTTATTTAACTCCATGAATGAAATTTTATCAAATGCAAAAAAATTGAGAAATAATAGTAACTATGATGCTTTATTAATGGCTCATGAATGGCATCATATTAATGTAACCAATGATTTTGTTAAGTTATCCGATTCAATGTCAAATGGAGCTAAACTATGTTTGAAAATAGCTAGTAATTGCTTTGAAAATTATATTATATATGATGCAGAAATTCGGCAGAACCGAGAAAAAATTAAGTATTTAGTAAAAAATTATATTGTTCGACGACTTTATCCATCAATTTCTGAAAGAATTCAAGATAAAAATGTACTAAATACAGTTATATTATGTACACAAAGGCTCGAAAATATATCAAATGAATTTGAAATTAATACAGATATAGAAAACCAACTAAATGAATTTGAAAAGTCATTTTTGATATCTAATTTTAGTCAAAAGAAAAATTTAATGGATAATTTTAACACTGATGTTCAGACATTAGCAGTTAAAGTTAAATTGGCATTGGCTGATTTAGAAAAATATATATAGTATACAATCTTTAGAGAAGCACAAGAATCGGTTTATTTCTAGGTATTGAATAATAGCTAAATTTTTCCACCTTTAATGTCAATGTGGATGATACAACTATTTACCCAATTTTGACATTCCCAGCCTACATTAACTATTTGATAATGGTCGCGTTCTTTATCGAAGATTGTCTCAACTTCTATACTTCCGTGATATGGTTTTTGCTCACTATAATGATTTAATATATTTTGTACAAGCTGCCGATAATGAGTTAATTTATCCATTGGAAAATCATCTCTTGCTCCACATCAAAATCTGGAGAGACTTTGTATGCAACGTCTTTACATAAATTATCTACATTAAACACCTGCCTACACAATCTGTTATCACATCCATAACCCTGCTGAATTGTTCTGGTCATACTCCCATTTTCGAGGGTTACTAATAATATATTCTCTAATTTTATCCAAAGAGCCATCAGCGCGAATGATATGGTCAAAAAATCGCTGTTGCCAAGCAAAATTAGGATAACCATTCATATTACACCAACGGGTAACAGCAGATTTATATGACCTGATAACTGCACTCAATGAACCTGCTTTTGGGGAAATTTTCGACAAATTTCTATAAACATCTGTGTCATCAAAATCATCACCCGATGTAGAGACGTTGCATGCAAAGTCTCTACGTACAACGTCTCTGCATTCAGGGTTATCAATTACAATAATTCCGTGTACATGATTGGGCATAATCACATACGCATCTATATATGTATTCTGAGAATGTTGAGGAATTTCATCCCAAAATTTGGCTGCTATTTTCCCAATCTCGGATAAATTAACCTGACTATTTACTACATCGCCAAATAACCATTGACGTTCATAAGTGCATATTGTTACGAAATACCAACCGTTCTGTGAATAGTCATGATTAGGTAATCTGGTTGATTCAACCCTATATTTATTTTTAAATAAGGTCATTATTCTATTTATATATTTAAAAAAATTGCCATTAATCACAACGTGGATGATGTGATATCTAACAAATGACCCAAAAATGTAGAGACGTTGCATGCAACGTCTCTACATTAAATATTATACAAAGCTGTATTGTTTATGTAGAGATATTCTATAGAACGTCTCTACATTTATTTAGAGAGGATTACTCAATCCCTTCGATTCGGTCTTCAACTTCTTGGTACAACTCGCGGAGGCGGTCTAAATTCTCCTCGCTGGTTTCCCAATAACCGCGACCATTCACTTCCAGCAAAGTTGAGACAATCTTGCGGAAGGAATGGGGGTTGAGGTTCATCAACCGTTTCTGCATTTCTTCATCTTTAATGAAGGTTTCGTTGGTGTCCTCGTAAATCCAGTTGTCCACTGCACCGGCTGTTGCACTCCAACCTGTGGTATTCACCAACCGCTTGGAAAGTTCCCGTACACCTTCGTAACCGTGAGATAGCATACCTTCGTACCACTTGGGATTTAACAATTTGGTACGGGCATCTAGGCGGACGGTTTCGGATAATGTGCGGACTTGGGCGTTAGCTGTGGTGGTGTCTGCAATGTAGGATGACGGTTTTTTACCATCACCACGCAGACTTGCTACCAACTTGGTGGGGTCTGAGTCGAAGTAGTGGGAAACGTCGGTCAAGCTAATCTCGGAGGAATCCAGGTTTTGGAAAGTTGCATCAGCAGTTTTTAAGGTGCTTTCAAAAAGCTGCCGGGATTCGTCCATCATTCCGGGGTTATCGGAATTGAAGGAGAAGGATTTGCGCTTGAGGTACATTTCCTGTAATTCGGCTTCGCTGTCCCATGTGCTGTTTTCTACTGCCAAGTTGATGTTTGAGGAGTAGGAACCGGAAGCATTGGAGAACACGCGGGTGGCTGCTTGTCTGAGGTTAATACCCATTTCCTCGGCTTGTTGCAGTGCGTGTTTGCGGACGAAGTTCATTTCTAATGGTTCATCTGCTTCCGCCGCCATCTTCACCCCTTGGTCTAACAGGTTCATCTGGTTAATGAACAAGTCGCGGAATACACCAGAACAGTTGATGACTACGTCGATTCTGGGTCGTCCCAACTCTTCTAAGGGTATTAACTCCAACTTGTTCACCCGTCCCAAAGCATCGGGAACCGGACGTACACCAACCATCCACATAATTTGGGCTAGGGATTCGCCGTAGGTTTTGATGTTATCGGTTCCCCAGAGGACGCAGGCGATGGTTTCTGGCCAATTACCATTGTTGTCAGCTTTGTTCCGTGCCAATAGCCTATCTACAACGATTTTGGCTGATTGGACGGCGGCGGCTGTGGGGATTGATTGGGGGTCTAGGGCGTGGATATTTTTACCTGTGGGTAATACATCGGGGTTGCGGATGGGGTCGCCACCGGGGCCGGGTAAGATGTATTCGCCTTCTAAGCCTTTGAGTAATGCGCCGAGTTCGTTGTCTGCACAAACTTGTTGTAAGCAGAATTCTAAATACTCGAACAGGGGTTTTAAGGCTGAGGTGTCAACTTTGGGATAACCTGATTGATGTAGGGATTCTACCCAAGGTTCTTTTTTACCCATGTTGAAGAAATTCAACTTGGAAACGAGGGAAACCCTTCCTTCGGCGTTGGTTTGTTCTTCTACTAAGGCGCGGACGGCGGCGCGGGTGGCTAGGGTGATGTCTTGTAGGAGTTGGACATCTTCTAGGATACCTCGATCGCTATTTTGGTAAATTTCGTCAATGTTGCGCCCAATGCTGTTAGCGATGATGCGGGGTAAGCTGAGAACTTCTTCTTCTTGACGGTCTAAGCTGGCGATATTTACGAGGGTGGCGATCGCCTCTTCAGCCGTTGGGGGTTTACCAATGACGTGCAAACCACAAGGTAACAACCGGGATTCGATTTCCATCAGCTTGCGGTAAACGCTACCAACTATATTATCCCGTTCTTCCGGGGTCATATCTTTGGCATCGGTTTCGGGCAAGTCAATATCTTTATCTAGGTTGACGATGCGGCATTTATCCATGATCGTGTTGACGATGGGGATACCGCGACCGCTATCTTTTAAGGTTTGGTAAGAAGCAATTAACTCACTGAGTTCTTTCAAACCTTTGTACAAACCAGCGTTTTCCGCAGGTGGTGTCAGGTAAGAAATTGTTTCGGCATAACTGCGGCGTTTCGCAATTGTCGCTTCGCTGGGGTTGTTAGCTGCGTAATAGTACAGGTTGGGTATTGTGCCAATTAAGTTATCTGGGTAACATTCACCAGACATCCCCATTTGCTTACCTGGCATGAATTCCAAGGAACCGTGTGTACCGAAGTGTAGTACAGCATCAGCACCCCAAATTCTTTCTAGGTAAGTGTAGTAAGCAGCAAAGCCGTGGTGAGGACTAGCAGAACGGGAGAACAACAACCGCATCGGGTCGCCTTCATAACCAAAGGTGGGCTGTACACCAATGAAGACGTTACCGAATTGCTTACCGTAAATCAACAGGTTTTGTCCGTCGCTGTTGAGGTTTCCTGGTGGTGGCCCCCAGTTTTCTTCTAGGCGTTGGGAATAAGGTGTTAGTTCCTCATATTCTGGGACTGACATCTTATAAGCAATGTTGAGTTCTGGGCTGGCGTACTGTGCTTGTGCGTCGTGGATGACTTGTTCCATCAACTCTTTGGCGTTTTCTGGCAAGTCTTGCACGTCGTAGCCGTTGTTTCTCAACGCCTGCATTACTTCGTAGATGGAACCAAATACATCCAAGTAAGCAGCAGTCCCCACGTTCCCTTTATCCGGTGGGAAACTGAAAACGGTGATAGCGACTTTTTTGTTGAGTTTGGGTTTGCGGCGCAGGTTAGCCCATTTTAAAGCGCGTTGGGCAACTGCGGCGATACGGTCTTGGAGGGCGATCGCTTTTCCTGTTGCCCCATCTCTACCCGATAATATAATCGGTTCAATTGCCCCATCTAATTCGGGAATGGCAATCTGCAACGCCACCTGAATCGGATGTAACCCTAAATCGCTATCTAACCACTCTTCAGTCGTTTGGAAGACTAAAGGCAACGCCACCATGTAAGGACGATTCAGGCGTTTAAGTGCGTCAATTGCCTTGGGATGGTCTTGTCTGGCCGGGCCACCCACCAACGCAAAACCTGTCAGAGAGATCACTGCATCTACTAACGGGGTTTTAGTCGTTGGTTCGTAGAAGTAAGCATCCACAGGCTTGGAGAAATCCAGACCCCCTGCAAATACTGGCAATACCTTTGCCCCTAAAGCTTCCAACTCCTGCACCATTGCCACATAATGGGCATCATCACCGGTAACTAGGTGAGTGCGTTGTAATACCAAACCTACACAGGGTGCTAGGGGGTCTTTTAAATCGCTGGATATATCCTTACGGGCTGTGTACCAGTTGAGGTATTCTCTCACATCCTCAAACATACTCGGCGCTAAAGGATGCCAAATCCCCAAATCAGGATAGACAACTGGCGCTTCATATTCTACGGTTGCAGAATTCTGTTTTTCTACTGCTTTTAATACGTATTTATCAGTTAGCATCAGCAAGAAGTTTTCCAGATTTTCTGGGGAACCTCCTAGCCAATATTGAAAGCTCAACATAAAATTGCGAGCATCCTGTGCTTTTTCTACTGGTAAATACTTCAGTACTTGCGGCAAGGTTCGCAATAACTTCAGCATCCCATCTTGGAATCCCGCACCGGATTTTTCCTTGCGTTTCCGCATAAATTGGGCGATCGCACTTTTCGACTGTCCCAACTGTGCCAGAGAAAAGCTGCCCATTTTGTTCAGGCGCATAACTTCTGGCATCGAGGGAAAGACAACGGCAACGTCTAAGCGATCGCGGTGTGGTTCTACTGCTGCAACTACTTTCTGTGCTAAGTCTTCGATGAAAATCAATGAAGCGATGAAAATATTGGCACCCTCGATCTCCCGCTTGAACTCTTCGTAGTTCTCTGGATCTCTCAGTTCCTCAATCAAATACCCACTGATTTCAATCGCCAGGTTGGGATTATTCGCGTTAATCGTGCGAACCGCTTGCGACAGTGCGCTCTGGTACTGGGACTCAAGCACGACATAGACCACCTTAATTAAATTACGTCCGCGCAGGTTATCAGGCGCAATGTGTCTAATGGTGGACTTGACGTGGGTGAACATGCTTCCTCGGCTCCTTTGATGCGTGTTCTCTACTAAATTTTCTTGGGGACTCATGCCGCCCAAGAGAGATTTTTTTGTTCGGCAATATCAGTTTTTTATCAGAAAAAGCTTGCCCAATGGGCATTTTGTCGTTCATCTGACACAAATCGATATAAAAATCGCAAACTTTATCAACAAACATTAATAAATAATAAGAGTAAACACTCAGTATTTGTAAAGAAAAATTAATATTTTGGTAACAGTATGGGTAAAAAATGGAAAAAATAACAGACTCATACCCTTGTGGGTTAAGTTTTTGTCAGTGGTCAGTAGTCAGTAGTCAGTGGTCAGATCCAAAACAAATGACAAATGTAGAGACGCGATTAATCGCTTATATAAAAATTGTACAGACGCGATGAATCGCGTCTCTAAAAAATTACACCCGCAACAAAATAAAAATGTAAATTATATAACAATTATCACCGTAATATTAGGTATTAACTTATGGAACAGCTGCTTGACAATCGTTATCGGGTGATTAAAACCTTAGGTAGTGGTGGCTTTGGGGAAACATTCTTAGCCGAAGATAGCCAAATGCCCTCCAATCGCCGTTGTGTAGTAAAACAGCTTAGACCAATTCACAATAATCCCCAGATTTATCAACTAGTACAAGAACGGTTTCAACGAGAAGCAGCGATTTTAGAAGATTTGGGCAGCTACTCAGGACAAATACCCACCTTGTATGCTTATTTCCAGTCAAATACCCAATTTTACGTAGTTCAAGAATGGGTAGAAGGGGATACTCTCACAGCCAAACTTCAACAGCAAGGCGTATTGAGTGAAAGTGCTGTTCGAGATATTTTAATCAACTTATTACCCGTTCTGGAGTATGTCCACTCTAAGCGCATCATTCACCGGGACATCAAACCAGACAACATAATTTTGCGCCATCGTGACGGTAAACCCGTATTGATTGATTTTGGTGCAGTGCGAGAATCAATGGGAACAGTCGTCAATTCCCAAGGTAATCCTACCAGTTCCATTGTCATTGGTACACCCGGATATATGCCCAGCGAGCAAGCAGCCGGAAGACCAGTTTATTCCAGTGATTTATATAGTTTAGGACTGACAGCAATTTATTTGCTCACCGGCAAACAGCCACAGGAGTTGGATACAGACCCCCACAGTGGGGAAATTATTTGGCATAGATACGCCTTGAATATAAGTCCTACATTAGCAGCTGTGATTGATCGAGCGATCGCCTACCATCCACGAGAACGTTTCATCACCGCTAGAGAAATGCTCGACGCTTTGCAATTAGGTGTAGTTTCCCCAGCAACAGTTCCCTATCAACAACCACAATCATCACCCACCGTCCCTTATCAGCAACCACCAGTAGCAACTACACCACCTTTTGCAACTCAAACCAACACCGTCGCCGTGAGTCCAGGTACTGCAACCACACCACAACCGATAAATCACAACAACAGTAATAAAGGTATCCTCATGGGTAGTTTAATTGCTGGCGGTTTGATTGGTGCTTCCGTAGTCATTGGTTTTGCCCTCACTAGACCAAATCAACCAGTAACACAAACAACATCTTTACCAAGTGAAAATACTATCAGCAACAATGCCACCCCAACTGTGGAACCATCACCTACAGCCACCCCAGAAACCTCTATAAATCAGAATGTCACTCAAAATCCCACACCACAGGCATCTGTCCGATTTCCCACAAACGCAAGACCGTTTACCACACCTATAGATTCCCAACCCAGCAATAATATAGAACCAACTACATCAGTTCCACAACCAACCACACCACCAGAACCCCAAATTACAACCCCACCAGAACAAACAGATAGACCTTCACCAGAAGAGGCTGTACAAAATTACTATGAAACCATCAATGAGGGTGAATATAGTACCGCTTGGAATCTGCTAGCTCCCAGCTTCCAAAATAATAGACGATTGCACCCCAGAGGTTATGATTCCTATCTTGATTGGTGGGGTGGACAAGTGGAAAGTGTAGATGTGGAACAAGTAAATTTGCTAGAAGCGAATGCAGACACAGCCACAGTTAATGCTCAATTGCGATATTTTATGAAAAGTGGCAAGCAATCATCCAGTTCTGTACGCTTCTCTTTAGTGTGGGATGGGGACAATAATAGATGGGTTGTCAGTGGTGCTAGATAGGCTAATTGTTTCCTTAGATATATTTGACCAAGAAAGGGAACGGATACGTGGTATGGAGTATTACATACAAATCTATTCCCTTTTTTGAATGAGAGTAGAGTGGAGCAAAGTTTGCTAATCAGGAATTACAGTAACTAACTTCTTATAATCTTGCACACTGATCTTCTTTACTACCTTGGACAATATTGTCACCACCAATCGGCTGAGGAGTATTTTCTTTACACTGCAAATTGCCGTTAATGCGATTTCGCTGAATCATTACCCCTCCAGTATTTTGAAAGACTTGTAAATTGCCGCCAATTTGGTTTTGATTAGCAACTATTTGTCTTGAGTTCGACTCTAACTGCACATCTCCATTGATGCGTGTACTCACCACACGAGCCGCACGACCCTGCTTCACTTGGATGCTTCCACCAACAGTGGTATTAGAATTGACATCGACTAGACTTGCACCCTCTGCCTGAATACTACCATTGACTTTCGCACCTATGGCCTTGAGAGTTGCGCTGCCTTCGACTACGATATTTCCTTTGACAGTAGTTCCAGTGAGAGTGCAGGTTTTACCTTGAGGTACTTTCACATTATCAACGGTGATTGCACCTAAACTTCTTTGGCAGGAAATCTCTTCAGCAACTGCAATGTGAGGGAACATTAGACTAGTGCTGAATCCGATCAATGTCATTGCCACACTAGAAATTGATTTAAGCATAACTGGTTAAGGTTGCGGTAAAAGTTGATAGTTATTAATGTCATACAGAAGCATGAAAAATATTTAAATAATTGATGAGAAAAAACTCATGAATCAGCTAAGCTGTTACGCAGCTAAATCGTATATTTCGCACTCAGGTTGTCAAAAGTCCACAGTCCAAGCTAACCTCTAAATCTGGACTCTTGACTATGGACAGCCCTGACGCAAGAATATTTGATCTAGGTGCGTATCACCTTATTTGAATTCTCAAAGTAATACCAATCTGAAAAAAGAATGCGACAAATAAACCATCTGTAGATACGCGATTAATCGCGTCTTCATTTCACCCGATGATGTGTTGCAATCATTAATTGAATTGGTATAGCTACAACAAAATTGCCATAGCAATGGGATATCCTGCATATTTGCGGGAACACAACTCATCTCCACATCGTGATGTACATTGAGAAAGGGCGGACACTTTGAACTTTCCATGACATCTATTCTGCTGAACAATCGCTATCAAGTAATTCAAGTACTCGGTGCTGGGGGGTTTGGAGAAACCCTGTTGGCGGAAGATACTCATATGCCTTCTCGCCGTCGCTGCGTGATTAAGCAACTCAAACCAGTAAGCAACGACCCACAAGCCTACCAATCTATTCAACAACGGTTTGAGCGGGAAGCAGCAACTCTAGAGTTTTTGGGTGAACACAACAACCAAATTCCCAGACTTTATGCCTATTTTTCTGAAAATGGGCAGTTTTACCTTGTGCAAGAGTGGATTCATGGTCAGACCCTCAGACAGCTTTTGGTATCCCAAGGCGTTCAAAGCGAAGGTATTGTTAAAACAATTCTGCTGAGTCTGCTATCAGTTTTAGATTACGTCCACAGTAAAGGGATTATTCACCGGGATATTAAACCTGATAACATTATTCTCCGTGACGTTGATCAAAAACCAGTTTTAATTGATTTTGGTGCAGTTAAAGAAACCATTCGTTCAGTCGTTAGTTCCCCTGGATATGCTACCCGATCGCTCGTCATTGGTACACCCGGATATATGCCTAGTGAACAAGCCGTAGGTAGACCAGTTTACGCCACTGATATCTATAGCTTAGGTTTGACGGCGATTTATTTGTTAACTGGTAAAAGTCCTGAAGAATTACCGACTCATCCCCAAACCGGGGAGGTTCTTTGGCAAAACTTTGCGCCTCATGTCTCACAACAACTGGTATCTGTACTGAATCAAGCCATTAAACCCCACGCAGGCGATCGCTACAGTACTGCCAGTAAAATGTTATATGCCTTATCATCCGGTTGGACGGCTCAACCTAGCATCCCTCCCAGCACTACACCAACCCAACAAACCCAAGCTTTATCTATTCCAGCGATTAAACCTCAAGGTGAACCTATACGGTGGACTGAACCCAATCGCCAAAAGTCTCTTTTCATCTTCGGTGGTCTCATAGTCGGTGGTTTAATGGCAGGGGTAGCCATGTCTACTCTGACGCGTCAGCCACAACCGCAAACACCCGTTGTCAGTAATCCTATCCCCTCACCAGTCTCTGAAATTCCCACCACTGCACCCAATACTCAGCCTGTTTCGCCAGATTCTTCTCCATCTTCTATCCTCCCTGATTCCACAGAACAGCCAGTAAATATTGACACACCGCCACAAACTGAAACCCGCCAAGAAAACCCTAATCCGCCAGCAATATTCACACCTGCACCAGACAACACACCTATCACAGCCGATACTCCAGCACCACAACCTACATCCATAGCAGAACCACAAAATCAACCTGTTTCCGCACCCCCAACCCCCGCAGATTCATTACCTCAAAGAAAAGCAAATACAACCAGACCAAGTGTTCCCGCGTTTCCCACAGGTACAGCCAGAAGCTCAGTAGAAGCCAAACTCGGTAAGCCGAATAGAGACTTAAGAGGCGTATGGGGTAATACTCGTGCAGTAGTATATCGGTTAGTTCCCAATCAAGTTGACTTAGGCTACTTATTTGATCGTAACTCTGGTGTATTGCGCCAAACTGAAGTCTCTTTTGCTCAGTCGGTAGACCCAGAGGTCATGCAAGCCACTTTAAATGGGATGTTGGGTGGTCAATCTACAGCCAAAATTCAGCAAGGCTTACAAAAAATCCAACAACGTCAGTCTGACAATTTTAGCTTTACCGCAGGTGGAGTTAAGGGTCAAATTGTCCGTCAGAACTGCGATTTAATTTACATTAGTGTTTGGGAATCAGATTTACACGATTTTGTCAACCCAGCCTCAGCGAAAGGGTGTTGAAGCTGGGCGGGGGGCAGAGGAAGCAGAGGAAGCAGAGGAAGCAGAGGGAGCAGAGGGGGAGGAGAAAACTGTTGACTAATGACTAATGACTATTGACTATTGACTCTAGCTTGTTTAACCATTGCAATCAAGGTGTGATGAGCATCTTCTGCATCGGCTAAAACATGATCGAAGTGGATACGCACGGGGACGGATTCGCCATTTACTTGTGCGGTTAAATCCATACCTTGAGCGTCAATTGCCAGCATTTGGGCGGATGTAGCCTGGGAAACTCCGCCAAAAACCTGAGCATATAGCACTACCGCATTTGCATGGTCTTCATTCATGTGATTGCAGATGCGTGAGCTAATTTCCGCCGAAAACTGTTCAGACATTGTTAAGATGGGGAATCAGTAAAATGACTTTATAAATTTTAGGCTAACCTAGCGCAGATTTGCAGCAGTGAGGTTTGACCTTTATAGCAAGGGCGTATTTTGCCAGAAACATCTACAATAACTTTAAATTCTTCAAGTAGTTTTTACCTATTGTTGCGGAATCCTAACCGCTTAAACTGTAGCAAGATTATTCAGCTGAGTTATTCCAGTTAAGAACCGATGAGCCAAACTAGTCAACGTAGAATAGTTATTGGGGATGTACATGGACACTACGAGGGATTGATCACTTTGTTAGAAGCGATCGCTCCAGGTGGTGATGATCAAGTTTATTTTTTGGGAGACTTAATTGATCGTGGCCCCCACAGCTCATATGTAATAGATTTAGTCAGAGACAATAATTATCTGTGTCTGTTGGGAAACCATGAGCAGATGTTATTAAACATCCTTAGTGGTGATATTTCTGTCGCCACAACGCAAGCATGGCTACATAGTGGAGGTCATGCAACGATCGCCAGTTATCCAGATCAAAGCATTCCTAAAGAACATTTAGAATGGCTCAGGAGTTTACCCACATATATTGACTTGGGTGACGTTTGGTTAACTCATGCTGGTCTTGACCCTAACCTACCATTGTCAGAACAAACCGCAGAACAGTTTTGCTGGATTAGGGAAGATTTTCATAGTATTCCCCAACCATACTTTCCAGATAAACTAGTAATTATAGGTCACACTATTACATTTACTTTCCCTGGTGTAAATCCTGGTGAATTGGCTCAAGGACAGGGTTGGCTTGATATAGATACTGGTGCATACCATCCCCGTAGTGGTTGGTTAACAGGATTAGACATCACCAATAATGTAATTTACCAAATTAATATTTTTACTAACTGCTTACGCACCTTACCCTTAGAGGAAGGAGTAATTACTGTTGATCATAAGAAAATAGCAGTTCGCAGCAGCAAACAGCGCGCCTAAAAAATTCAAAGTATAAACAAGACGCAATCAATCATGTGTTTTGTTAGAGACGCGATTAATCGCGTCTGTAAAGTACAGTTGTTAGCGATTAATCGCGTCTGTTGTCTGTTTTTAAAGGATTGACCGGATTCTAGCGCGATAGGCAGCATTATCTAAGCCATCACGCCCACTGCCACCTTGAGAATTAATAGCACGTCTGAGAGAAGTGATACGATCGCCTGTGGCTGGGTGAGTACTCAAAAATGCCGGCACAGAACCACCGCCTTTCGTGAGTTTCTGCATAAAGGAAACCATCGCCGATGGTGCATAACCCGCTCTTGTTAAAGTTCTTAACCCTCTGGTGTCAGCATCAAACTCATCTTGACGACTGCGGGGACGGTTTAGTGCTAGTTCCACACCCAGTCCTACAGCTGTATTGCGGTCTAAACCTGTAGCAGAAGCTAAACCACTAGCCAGCGCTCGTTGTCGCATTTGTTTTACTAGATGTCTACCGCCAATGTGACCAATTTCATGAGCCATAACACTGGCTAATTCCGCTTCATTGTCTGCGGTTTTCAGTAAACCCGTGTGGATATAAACAAAGCCCCCTAAAGTGGCAAAGGCGTTAACAGCATCATTTTCCACCACTTGGAAGGTAAAAGGAAGATTGGGGCGATCGCTAGTTGCAACCAAGCGCTGTCCAATTTGGTCTACGTAGCGAGTAATTTCCGCATTCCGAGAAATGCTCACTTCACCACTACGTAATTGCTGATTCATCTGGTTACCCAGATCAACTTCCTGGCGATCGGATATATTAGACAGCTGAAGTACTTGCACACCTTGTAATAAAAGGGGTCGTAAGTCTATAGCCCTTCCAACCAAAGGTGTACCCAAACATAGACTCACAGCGACTACCACCGAAATTAATGGATAAAACCAGCGCCGCCGCCACACACGGTAATTTGCCATTAAGCCTTTCCTGTTTATCATAAATTTGGCTAGAAGATAATTTTGGAACCACACTAAATAAGAGGACGTATCTATCCTTTTCTAAGTTGCATTTTTAACTTGGTCAGTTGTCAGTTGTCGTTAGTCAATAGTCCACAGTTCTTTTCTTTCCCGAAGTTCGCCCGGAGGGAAACCCTCCTTACGACTTCTCTTCCTGCTTTCCCTGCCTTTTGCCAATCCCCATTTCTCAACTCATGATAGACTGTCGCGTAAATGCAACTGCCAGCAATGGAAAAGTTGCGGTGTAAATGATAAAACTTGTTGTTAAAATCAATTACCTCACATTGATTTGGAAAAATTTTTATGGCTATTTTAGATTCCAAAGGTCGCTTGTTTGGCAAAGTCAACATTCTTGATTTAGGCGCTTTGCTCGTTATTGTGATGGTTATATTTGGTATCTTTGTATTTCCAGGCACTTCTGGTAGTGTTGCCCAAGTTGGTGCAAAAACAGTACCCATAGAAGTAGATTTGGTTGTTCGCGGTTTAAATGTGCGCGATCCACAACAGTTAGCTGGCAATGGGTTGAAAAAAGGCGGTAAAACTAAAGTTATTATTCGCAATCAGCCTTATGGTGAGATTGAAATTAAGTCTGTGGAACAGTTACCAAGAACCGTAGTCGCTACTCAACCAGATGGTTCTGTGAAAGAATTACCAGACCCCAAGGCTAATAATTTTAGTACAGATATGCTGTTAACCTTAAACGGTAAAGCACAAGTTACTAAGGACGGCCCTGTTTTAGGTAACAGTAAGGTAAAAATTGGTATGCCCTTCGAGTTGGAAGGCTTCAACTACAATTTTAATGCAACTGTCATCGATGTCAGATTACAAAGTTAGGGCTTGGGGATTGGGGACTGGGGATTGGGGACTGAGCGAACATCTTGGAATAAGTTCTCCCTCTACCTCCCCTGCCCCCTCTGCCTCCCCTGCCCCCTCTGCCTCCCCTGCTTCTCCCCCTATTCCTCAGCTTCCTACCTTCTCTATATCTACTAATTGCGGTTTTCCCCAAAGGATGCGTTCCTGTTTGTAAATAGCAATTCCTGGTTTAGCGCCTTTGGGTTTATAAACGTGTTTGGGTTGGGTGTAAACGACTGGTACTTGGTCACTCTGACGACCGCGACTGTAGTAAGCTGTTAAATCGGCTACATATTGTAAGTCTGATACTTCTGGTACTGCACCCGGTTCTAAACGCAATAATACATGGCTGCCAGGGATTTCTTGGGCATGGAACCACAGGTCATAATCTCCGGCTACTCGAAATGTTAATTGGTCATTTTGGCGATTGTTGCGACCAATTAGGACTGTGAAGCCGTTAGGGGTACGATAGTTGTGAAAGTTAGTGCTAGCAGTTTCGTTGTTATTGCGGCTGCGATACTCTAACTCTTCTAAATATTTCTGTCCAATTAACTCATCGCGGATTTCTTCTAAAGCTTGCAAATCTTCTGCTGTTTGGTAGTTATCTATTTGGGAAATTGCGGCTTCTACTTGCTCTAAATAATCGATTTCTGCTTGTACTTCTTGCAGTAGCGGTTCGACAGCTATGCGGGCGCGTTTGAGTTTTTGGTGTTGTTTGTAGAGATTTTGGGCATTCTGTACAGCATTTTTATCGGGCAAAAGAGCGATCGCCACAGGCTCACCTGTCTCAAAATCAGGTATGCTAATTTCTTTCATCCCCGGTTCCCAATTTTGCAGGTGCGCCATCAATAAATCAGCTTTTTGGCGATATTCATCAGCACGATCTGATTGCTGTAGGCGATCGCTAAAGGTTTGGGCTTTATTACGTAATTTGCCTAAAATATTACTTAATTTCTGATTCAGTTGATGGCGTAATTGAGCAAATAATTGTTGATTTAGCTGCTTGGTATAGTATTGGTTGATTAATGTTTGGATATCTTTGACTGGTGCAACAGCACCCCAACCCATAACTGTATATCCATCTGCCATCCAAGCTGGTTGAAATTTACCACTATCTAAGGTGTGTAACCATTCTTGCCAGCGTGCAAATAATCGTTGCCAGTCTTCAGGAGTTAGGGAATCAGTAGAAGTTTCTGGTGCAATGTTGGCTACCAATAACATGGATTCTACCAACACAGCACTCAAGCCACTATAACTTTTAAGCAACTGACGTTTAATTGCTCCTGGCACTAAACTGACTCTTTCTTGCCAGCGCGCTTGAGTTTCCTGCAAACTGGGGATAGTCCCGGTGAGTTTGGGCGGTGTCTCGTAAGGTTGTCCGGTGAGGATGGGACGCACACTTGATTGTTGCTGACTCACTTGATGGGCAGCAGTAATAATTAGATTGTTGGCATCGGTGAGAATCACATTACTGTATTTACCCATGATTTCCCCGTAGATGTGATACAGTGCAGCATCTCCAGGGCGACGGGCAAATTGTAAATCAATTACACGCTCCCAAGGGGCGATCGCTTCAATTGCAACTAAGGCTAATCCCCCCAACTGGTGGACTAATTGTTGGCTGAAGGTAAAAGTATCTGGTGTACGTGGAGGTGGATCACCAATACAAATATGAGTTGCTTGAGGATGCCAAGAAATTTGTAACCAACCTCTTTTATCGAGGGTACGTAACGCTATAGCAATAGTGTAGCGATCGCGCTGATAAACTTGCTCTAGGCGGGATGGTAGCCAGTGAGCGCGGAGTTCGCTACAAGTAGCTGTGAGGGTTGTAAAGTCTACTGGCTGCATAACAAATTAGTCACTGGCACTTACAGGACAATGGTTTAGTATACTTCTCTCTTCCCTAATTCTCATTTATATAAATTAAAAAAGCCGTTAGCTATTCTGAACTTTGGTAAGTTCAGGCTGTCGGCTGGAGAATATTCTTGAGTTTTAATTAAAGTTGGCTATTCGTCTTAAGCTTGCTGACTAGCTACTTTCTTTTTGTAACCGAGAAATGATCCAGCGATCGTTGTTGTCAAGATAGCTCCCAAAATACTTGGTTCTGGTACTCTTCTGCGACTACCCACTTTAATTTGAAAAGCGAGGTTAGAATTGTTTGGCCGTGTACCACCCCAATCAAATCTTGTTTTCCCGGTGAGCGTGAATGGTGCATTGATGTCCCCAACAGCTAAATAGTCCACATCTCTATTACCTGGCGTGCCAAGAGAAGATATGTCGGGTATGGAATTTCCGTTGAGAGACAAGTTAAATAGTCCTACAAAATTGTTATTACCACCTTGGGCAGCAGTACGGAAATATATTTGATTGACAGGCTTATTGAACTCAGTGGACGAGAGTAGAACTGATGGACCACCCGCACGGCTAACGGAAAAGTCTACCTTAGAGCCTGTATAAGCTAAGGTAAAGTCCCATAATGTATCTTTTCCCCAACTTAGTTGGCCTTGAGCAACTGGTTGTCCACCGACTATAGGCGTTCTCACATCTCTGTTAATACTTAATTCCTGAGTGCCGTTGGTCGCATTATTGCCAATTCGTCCCTCCGCCACAAACAGTTCTTTAAAGTCCCCCTTATCCAACAACAAATTAAAATCTATATCATCAAAACCAGGGGTAGCATCTTGAGAAGTTAAAGGAATGAGTGATACAGCTTGTGCTGATTGAGGCGCTAGAGATAGTCCCAAAGTTATTAATCCTAAAGATGCTAGAGTTTTACTCTTGCTCAGAAAATTGTCAGGTGGTATCATTTTGTTCCCTTGACTACAAAATATAATGTTGCTTTGCTACTGATACGGTATCTACGTAAGTAAACCCTTGTAAGAAAATACCATTATCGTTATGGCTCAACAATAATTTTTTGATGTAGGGATATTTTAATTATGATGAATAAAGACAAAAAATTTAGGGAAGAGGTATAATTTTGAATCCTATCCCTAATTTATCAGTATTTGATTATTACTAATTACCTATTAATTCAGTGAAATAACAGGCTAAAAAGCTTCTACTTAGTTACCAATGCTGGTTCTTTAACCTGTTGTGTCAATAATTGAGTGTATATTCCATCCAGTTGGGTGGCTACTCCGTCCCATCCAAATTTGTGGGTAACGTGTCTTCTTGCAGCAACGCCTAACTCATCCCGCCATTGTGGATTCATCAAAATTCTATCGATTGCAATGTTGAAGGCAGCAATATCTTTTGGTGGTACCAATAAACCGGTTTTCTCGGAAACTACGGTGAATTGAAGTCCACCAACATCACTGGCTACTACAGGCGTACCACTTGCCATTGCTTCAATTGCCACCAATCCAAAAGGTTCATAGTGGCTGGGAACAACGCAAACATCAGATGCAGCATAGTAAGCAGGGAGAACATCTTGGCTGAGGCGGCCTGGGAAACTAGTCATTTCCGTCATGCCCAATTCTCGCACAATGCCTTCAATGCGATCGCGCTCTCTACCATCGCTATTACCTGGAGTACTACCACCACCGATAATTAGTTTGAGTTTATTCGAGTCACGCAACTGAGATTCATTCACAGCACGTACTAAGGTTTCTATGCCTTTACGTTGATCAAAACGTCCTACGTACAAGACCACCTTTGCCTGTTGATCAATTCCTAATTCAGCTCTTGCGGCTTGTCTAGCAATTGATCCAAAGCGGTGAATATCTGTACCACAAGGAACGATATCAATATAACCTTTAGTAGAAACTAGCGATCGCATATGTTGTTGTTCTTGAGGACTGGTAGCAACGATTCTTTCTGCTGTTTCTAATACTTGTTTTTCTACTGATAAACGTTTGGTCGCAACCAAAGGAATTGTATCTATAGATTTGTACTTGACTGCTCCTAAAGAGTGATAAGTATGAACTTGTTTGCTTCCTTGAATTGCTTTTAACTGCATTCCCACCCAACTAGAAAGCCAGTAGTTTGTATGCACTAATGGATAATTGACGTTATTTTCTTTTTGGAATCGAAGCAGTTGTTGTACAAATTCTGGTAAATATTTGAAGCCATTATCTCTTGGTACAAATTCTTCTGGCCCTGCTGTTAAACGAATTGTCCGACAAAGTGGGCTGTGGTGAACAATTAACTCTTGTTCACGACTCACTCTGCGGCTAAACATATCCACTTGCCATCCCAATTCGGCTAGTGCTTTACCCACTTCGCGCACGTAAACATTTTGCCCTCCAGCTTCTTCTTTGCCAATTTCGATTGCTGGGTCTCCGTGAACTGAAATTAAAGCTATGCGTTTTTCAGTGTTAGAGTTCATAGTTTGTGTGTGTTGCTGATTTTAAGTAAAGTCGCGGTCAGTTGTTGGTGTACTGACACCACTATATGCGTGAATTATGTAGGAACATTGAGTAATCTTTATTTTAATTTAATATGTCAAATATTGTTATAGATATACTACGAGAATTATTCTTTTTTGGTCAGTATCTACATTTAATATCCTTATATACAGGTGCTTATACGTATATCTAATGCCTGTGATAGATGAACTTCTATTTAGATATTGATGAATGTGCAGATATGTTTTTTTTGGCGCTACAAATTCATAGGTTTATTTCACCAATATGTGATCATATTGGTTCAGCAAATATACGCGAATTTCCAATTAGTTAATTTTAAATTAACCGTATTTTTACTGAAAAGTTTCCCTTCGTTTCCGTAAATTTACGTGTTAACTTTGCTTGTATTCTTAAATATTCCTAGTAATTACTTAATTTTACCCATTAAATAAAATGACTATCGTCATTAAGAGTTGAGTCACCAATGTTACTAATAAGTAAATAAGAATTTTGTAATTTTCAATACAGTTTTGATAGAAAAACTCTGAGCAAGTTTAAGTTGTCATCGGAGAATTTAAAAAATATCGAATATGAAAAAAATTGCTTCTCTCTCTGCTTTTGCGAATAATTTAAATTCTTTCTAGGAAAAAATTACGGCTCTCAAAAAGCACAAGGAATAACCAAGAGGAAAGCAGGGGGTTTCTGCTATGTTCTGCTAATGTGGAGCATCTCATACCAATTCAAAATTAGTCTTGAAAAGTTGAGCCACTGCGCCCTTATGGGTCAATACGGTTCAGTTAAGAGAATAGTAGGTTGGGTGTAGCGATAGGTTCTGTTCCTCCACCCAATGATGTGTTGCAATCATTAATTGAATTGGTATAAGTTGTTAGTCTTAACTGAACCGTATTGAAATATAAAGACCTCTTAGGGACTTCCAGATAAAAACCCCTTGAGTCTAGTCTGATGTTCATTGAGACTCAAGGGGTATAAATTTTATTCAATTTTTACTGTAATCTATGTTAGATATACGTAAGACATCAAAACTATAGCAGTTGCCAGATAGATTAGGAAATAGAGTCATTCTAAAACCCCGGTAACAGGTGGCTTTTAAGCCTTTTTCCGTGTGACTGAAGCTCAGTTAATTTGGCGGAAACCTGCCTCTTTCCCCTGCCATAATTCCAGTGGAAGAATCGTACCTTGCCCTCACCTTGGCACTTCTGACTCTGGAAGATAGAAGAAGATTTAGTTATTTTCGACAAGTGCAGTGAGCTAAACTGTTGTTTAGGCGATCGCTACCTCTATCAGTATTTACTGGTCAAAAGTAGCAATCACCTGCGGCGGGCGGAACCCTAACACCTAACTTGGAGCATAGCCCAATGCACTTACAAAAATAGTGACACTTAACCATTGAGATAGTTAATTGTTATCTACTAACGATTAAAAATTAAAAATCAAAAAAATTCTGACTTTTAATTTTTAATTTCTCAGTATGCTCACTTAATTTGTGGCTTGAGCTGCTAGTATCTGCTTCAGCTTTTCTAATTCAGAAGCCCAACGGGGATCTGGACGAATAGCATCGGAATCAGTGGTGGTTGTGGTGGTATTTTCCCGATTACCGCCGCCACGTCGAGACTTCTTAGCGCCTTTGTCACGACGGCTACCTTCTTTGTTTGTGTTAGGAGCCGCATGACCACCAGAGGTAGTTGCTGGTTTAGGAGTTGCTTGCTCCTCACCTTCATCACCTTTGGTTCGTGGTAAAGCTTTTTCTAACTTGATAGGCGTTTCTTTGAACATCTGACCATTATACTTTTCGATAATTTGGTCAGCTTGTTCATCGTTGTTTACTGTCAAAAACCCAAAACCACGGCATTTGCCTGTTTTGCGGTCTTTGATGAGTTTAGTCGTCACAGCATCGCCTTCTGCGGCAAAAACCGCTTGCAATTCTTGACGGTCTATTTCTTCTTTTGGCAAATTGCCTATGTATAGGCGCACGGACATGAACTATACCTCCAGAGTTAAATGAACATGGTGAACATGGCAAGGCAACAAATCAATTGCTTGGCTTTGACTTTTATGGGTTATTGACCAAGACTGCCGTAAACCAATTTTTTACTCCAAACTGTCAACTTATACAATACAGTTTTTTGTTGGGATCAAGCTTGTTTAATCATAGAGCGTACCAACGCTCAACTACTACCACCTTAATTCTAAAAGTTTTAAATTTGTTATTTTACTGCCTACTACAGTAATAATTTTTTGTCTGCCCTGGCTCGCAGAGTTAAATACCACTCTTTACATTACCACGGTATTTTCTACGTAGCTAGTTCATCATACACTTTTCTAGCATTTGTATTGAGGCATCCTAGCATAAAGTACTTTTTTTTCTCAAGCATAAATAAAAGAAACAAAAACCAGCCTGTGGCTGGTCGATTTGCTGCTGTGTTGGGAGGATAAAACAGATAGATTGGCGCAAGGAGCCTAATAGATACAACCAAGCTCGCTAGTTGTTTAATTTGGGCTGCTTATTTTCTTAAGAAAATGTAACATTTTTTAAAATAAATAGCAATATTTATTTACATTTTCATTTTCCATTGGCTAATAGAGACGCGGTTAATCGCGTCTGTACAGGTTACTATCTAATCCCCCTTGGCTAACCTACAAGAAAAATATAGGCTCCCCAAGCTTGGGCTGCGACTGCCAAGATAATCGACCAGATAGGGTGGGGACTATTAATAGTTTTGCCACTTTGGGTTTGGATGGATTGGATGTCTATCCAGGGTGTAGCACCTCGACGAAACCAACCTGTAACAATAATTTGCCGACCAACTAAATCCTGGGGATTAATTGGTTGTCCTAGCCAAGAAACATGATGTAATTTCACTAAGCCTGTGCTGGATTGAAGAATTAAGTCTTGGGATAGAAAGTTACTCATGCCTTGGCGACCTAATAACTTGCCGACAAACTGCACGGGAACGCTATCTATGGGTAGGCTGGAGGGGTTTGCTAACAGGTGGGGTAGTTGTTGATCTGTGTGGATGTTGCTTTGCTTAATGTTGGGAAAAAAGGAGTTCATCCTGATGACCGTACCAATGCTGAAGCCGATAAGTAGGCAACCTGTCACGAAAGATAAATCTTCATAAATCCACTTTAAATTTAAAAACTTGAGTGCAAAGGCAGTTTGCCAAACTAGCCAAATCAATCCGGCAAAGACTAAACCTAGAGGAACTCCTAAAAAAGGAGCAGTTTGCCGTAAGAATGATTGATGGGTGACTTGTAATGTCTGTTCACTGAGTGATTGTTGGCTAGTTATATGAACTTCTGGATCTATATGCCAATGCTGGGCTATTTGACAGAGGTTACGGATGCGATCGCCTATTAAAGGATGGGTATTATTAACTGTTAACCAACGACGATAGGGGTTGATACTATCCCACATCAACAAAGATTCAAAGTTCAAATGACCAGCAATACTTCCTAAAGAAATACTTTGTTGATAGCTGACTGGTAGCAGGAGGTTTAAGCTTTCTAATAAACCACTGGTTTGTTCTTCCCTTTTCACATCATTGGCAATGCCAATGCTAATTTTCAGCAAGGCGCGAGTCAAGCCATTGGGATTACCTGTAACTTCTGCCGCTAGGCGATCGCTATGGTAAGGTCTAAGTCGTGAGTAAAGCAACCCCGTACCAGTCAACACACACCACAACCCATAAAGCAAACTTGAAGTAATGGTCAACGGCCAATGAAATGCGCCTTTGGATAATTTGTCTGCCCATACAGCAACTTGCTGATACAATTGATAAATTGGTAGGGTGATCAGCAGTAGCAATGACATAAGGACAAAATCTTGGTGAGTGATCTGTCCTAGTTGTGAGGCATAAATAGCAGCAATTTCATCATCTGCCAGTTGTTCTAGTAACCCCTGACTGACCACGATTCTGGCGTTTCGGGGTAGGTTCCCATAAGTTAATGCTATGGGTGCAGCTATGGGTAAAATTCGTAGTTGGGGTGACGGCCAATGTCGCTGTTGGCAGTAGCGATGTAGAACACGGGAGGTTTCCCGACTGTAATTAGGCAATAGGTCTTTAGATAACTCTTTTTGTCCATAGAAATAAGCGAGTAGCCAATCTAGCAACCAAGGGGATGCAGCGATCGCTATGAACAAAATAGCTAATATCAATCTGCTAGGATCTCGATATAACAGCTGTAATGGTTCTAAGTAAGGCAGTTTCACCAAGGTGATGTTAATGGCTGCCATAACGGACTTGAGGATTTCTTTCAGCACCCAAAACAGGGCGATGAATGTTCCTACTGACAGCAGCCGCAAAGGTATTAAACTGGGCTTTTTTAAAGGTTGCCAGACTTTGGCGCGTTTTGCTTGTCGCCAATAAATCCCAAATTCTTTGGGTTGGGTATAACCTGGAGAGTTTAATAAGCCGTTGTTACCTACATATCTATTTTGCAAGCCTACAGATGGCACAGATGATGAGTAGCGAGGCTTGGTAGTAGCTGCTGGAGATGTATCTGCGGCTGGATGATGAGAATTTTGCGGCTTTTTACGTTTTTTTGTGAGGTGTGTCAGGGCAACATTAGCCCATTCTTTCACCTGAGTGTTTTGGCTTTCGGTCAGGGTTTGACACAGGGCGATCGCTTTCTTGAGTTCGCCACTGCGTGCATAGGCCATGACTAAACCCACTCTAGCTTGTAGGCTAGCCGTTCCATTCCCCTGGGTGGCGATGGGTTCTAGTTGAGCGATCGCTGTTTGATAATTTCCCTGCTTGAGGGCCGCTAAACCAGCCTCCAAAGCCGATTCAGTATGTGAAGGCATAGAAATTCTGGCACTCCCATCTCTGCTAATTGATCTACGGTGATGCAACAGCGCGGTATCAATTCAAAATTCAAAATTCAAAATAAAAAAACCTAAACCTGACAGGGTTTTCTGAGTTTATCTTTGAATAATAAATTTGGTTGAACTGATTTTAAATGCCAGTAATTTCCAGCCTAGCAATTTCTAATTCTTGATTCGCAATTCGTAATTAATACGTCTAGTATTATTAATTTTGAATTTTGAATTTTGAATTTTGAATTATTCTAATGTTTGGCTAGAAAAAACTGGAGCGATCGCGCTGAGTTTTAACTCTGGATGATCTCCCTGTAACTGTTGACAGTTCCACTCGTTGCGGAACAGTAAAACTGGGCGGTTCATACTGTCTTTGACTGTGGTGGTGTTGAAAATACGTCCCACCTTGTTCAAAGCTTCCCAACCGCCTTCGACCCAACGGGCGACGCTGTAGGGTAGTAGTTCCAGAATGGTTTCTACACCATACTCGTTTTGTAAGCGAAACTGCACCACCTCGAATTGCAACTGACCCACAGCTGCCATAATTGGGTCGCGCTTGGCTTCATCAACTGAGTACATAATTTGCACTGCGCCCTCTTCGCGCAATTCGGAGATGCCTTTCTGAAATTGCTTAAATTTCGAGGGGTTTGGGTTGCGAAGAGTCGCAAATAGTTCTGGCGAAAAATACGGAATCCCTTCATATTCCAGCTTTTGCCCCGTGTAAATTGTATCGCCGATCGCAAAAACACCTGGATTATTCAAACCGATCACATCACCTGGATAAGCTACATCAATCGATTCCCGTTCTTGGGCAAAGAGTTTTTGTGGACGCGATAGGCGCACAATTTTGCCAGTCCGGGCATGATTAACTGTCATATCTTTTTCAAACTTACCAGTGCAGACCCGGATAAAAGCAACCCGATCTCGGTGCTTGGGGTCCATATTGGCTTGTAATTTAAAGACAAAACCCGAAAACTCTGGGTATGTGGGAGGTACTTCACCAACGCTGCTGATGTGGACACCTGGTTTTAGGGCATAGTCTAGGAAGTACTTGAGGAATAACTCTACCCCAAAGTTTGTCATGGCACTACCAAAGAAAACTGGTGTCATCTTGCCTTGATGCACCAAATCTAAATCTAATTCCGGGCCGACACCTTCTAAAAGTTCTAGATCGTTTTTCAGTTGGTAGTACAAATCTTGTTCGAGCAGTTCTTCAATTCTGGGGTCGCCTAGCTCTACAGTTGTATCACGGGCTTCCTTACTACCGTGAGCGCTGCGTTCAAACAGGTGGATTTGTTGTTTGTTTCTATCAAAAACACCCTTGAAGCGATCGCCCATACCAATCGGCCAGTTAACAGCGTAGGTTTGTAATCCCAATTCTTGCTCAATCTCGTCTAATAGTTCCAGTGGTTCCCTACCTGGGCGGTCAAGTTTGTTAATAAATGTGAAAATTGGTAAGCCCCGTAATTTACACACTTCAAATAACTTGCGCGTTTGGGGTTCCAAACCTTTAGCCACGTCAATTAACATCACCGCATTATCAGCCGCCGCCAAGGTGCGATAAGTGTCTTCACTAAAATCTTGGTGTCCGGGCGTGTCGAGCAAATTAATCTGGCAATTTTGGTACTCAAACTGTAATACTGTAGATGTAATAGAAATACCCCGTTGTTGTTCCATTGCCATCCAGTCTGAAGTCGCCTTACGTTGGGCGCGGCGGGCTTTGACTGCGCCAGCTTCGTGAATTGCACCCCCGTACAGGAGTAGTTTTTCAGTCAGCGTAGTTTTACCAGCGTCAGGGTGAGAGATAATAGCAAAATTGCGGCGAAGCTCAACAGCTTGGTGGAGTTCCGTCTGTATTTCAGTAGACATAAAATGTATTAACTTCCTCGTTACGTAACTTAACTTAATTTTTTTCTACTTTAGCGAGTCTTTTCATCTTAAAACAACGATGCTCGTCACGTCGCTTTGCTCGGAATTTAAAATTTAAAATTAAAAGCAGAATAGCTGATGGGGCTTACCCCAGCAGATTGTGTTTTGAGACTGGGCGTAGGGGTGTAAGGGTGTAGGGATTTTAAATATTTATTTAGTGCTTCCTAGAGAATTGGTATAAGTCCTCAGAGAACTCAAAAAGCTTTAATGGTGTTTAAAAAAAAGCTAAATCAGCAAATCAGTTGCTCATTAATCCGTAGTTTTATGGAATGATAATTACAGTTTAGCTGTGCTGGATTTTTAGGTGATGTTTGCCCTCAAAGGTAGCTGTCTGCTTCCTTGGTTTCGAGTTGGCATACAATTTTTTTAATAAAAATTATCATAAATGTATCCTAAAAATTGAGAATTTAAAAATAGGCGATCGCCTATTTCATCAAATCTCAATTGTCTGATTATTAACAAATAAAATTTTCAAACTTCTCGATTTTCGAGATGTAATACAGATGCCTACCAAATGGAAAATTTCCCATCCACAACACTGACAACTGACAACTAACACGCAACAGCAAGGTAAAATACAAAATTGCCCCACAACTTGAAGCAGAGTAGGGCAAAGGACAGTTAAGCACTTTTTGTAGTCTGTCCGACAACAACGGAGTTTCGTCAGACTTTTGTGACGCTTTGTTTTGTGTCCATACCATTGTTATTCTTTACAAAAGTTTATGTTTCCAACACATCGCCCTCGTCGTTTACGTACCCATCCCCAATTACGCCGCATGGTACGTGAGACTGTATTGACTACCAATGATTTGATTTACCCGTTGTTTGCTGTCCCAGGTGAAGGAATTGCCAAGGAAGTAAAATCTATGCCTGGTGTCTACCAACTATCGGTAGATAAAATTGTAGAAGAGGCTAAAGAAGTTTACGATTTAGGCATTCCGGCAATTATTTTGTTTGGTATTCCCGCAGATAAAGATACAGATGCAACAGGTGCTTGGCATGATTGCGGTATTGTTCAGAAGGCGGCGACTGCGGTAAAATCCGCCGTACCTGATTTAATTGTGATTGCGGATACTTGTTTATGTGAGTATACCAGTCACGGTCATTGCGGTTATTTGCAAGTGGGTGATTTGACAGGAAGAGTATTGAACGACCCCACTTTAGAACTATTGAAGAAAACCGCAGTTTCCCAAGCCAAAGCTGGTGCGGATATTATCGCGCCTTCCGGAATGATGGATGGCTTTGTGCAGGCAATTCGCGCTGGTTTAGATGAGGCTGGATTTCAAGACACGCCAATTTTGTCCTATGCTGCTAAGTATGCTTCGGCTTATTATGGCCCATTTAGGGATGCAGCAGATTCTACACCCCAATTTGGCGATCGCAGAACCTACCAAATGGACCCCGGTAACTCCCGCGAAGCCATCAAAGAAATTGAACTAGATATTGCAGAAGGCGCTGATATGTTGATGGTGAAGCCGGCTTTGGCTTACATGGACATTATCTGGCGGGTGAAGGAAGCCAGTAATTTACCTGTGGCTGCTTACAATGTGTCTGGTGAGTATTCGATGGTGAAAGCTGCGGCGCTGAATGGTTGGATTGATGAACAGCGTGTGGTGATGGAAACTCTCACTGGGTTTAAGCGTGCTGGTGCTGACTTGATTTTAACCTATCACGCTAAAGATGCGGCGCGTTGGTTGTAGTAGGGTAGGCTGTCTCACGCAGAGGCGCGGAGGCGCAGAGTTTTTATTCGGGTTTTTGTGTCTATGCGTGAGATTTTTGATTTCCAATTACCCCAAAGGTTGATTTTTGTCACAACGGCGCGAATATTGAAATTCAAAATCTGTTTCTTTTTCTTTACGCCCTTGATAAAAAATCGGACACATTTTTGTATTTGCACTAATGCAATCCATGTGTGGTGTTTTGGCACAAACTATCAGTAATGCACCCAGGATAAATAATAAACCACAAATTGCACCTGTCTGAATTGCAGAAATTTCTAGTGCGCCGTGAACAACTACTTCTCGTAGTACTGATACAATTGCCACTTCTACAGCTACACCTACAGCAATGCTATGCTCTTGCAAGTAGACCATTAATAGTCTAAATAATTCGACCAAAATCAAGATAAATAGCATTTTTGCCGTTATGTGTTTATAGTCTAGTGACTGTGTGATGGCAACAAATATGCCCCACAACTGGATTAACATCACGGCAAATAAAGCTAAACACAAGATTATGACTAATAAATCTTGAAAAGCTTCCATATTACGAACAATAGCATGGCGATCTAACCAGCGATCGCAAAATAGAAATCTACTCTTGGTACGCTTTTGTATTTTATTGTTCATGTCAAGAGGGGTTAATTTGCGACGACATTAGTTATTTCACCCCATATTTTATTTTTAGCGTAGGTTAATTATTATTACCTCCGCGTGGTAAGGAATTTAAATTTTGTACTTGTTGTAACAATTGTTCAGAATTTTTTGCCCATTGAGGATTACCTTGGGTATTATATAAATTTCTGGCGTGATTAAATACTTTCGCCGCTTCACTATATTGATTTAATTGGGTGAAAACTAATCCTGCACCGTAATAAGCATTGGGATAATTAGGATTAGCTTCGGCGGAATTTCTAAAGGCTATTAATGCTTCTTGGGAGTTGCCTTGATTGAATAAGATAACGCCCAAATTATAATAAGCTTCAGAATATCGCGGGTTGATTTTTATAGCTTGATTAAAAGCATTCTTAGCCTCATTCAATTTACCTATTTGTAAATAACAAAGCCCTAGATAATAATGAGGCTCAGGTGCATTTTTACTCAATTCTACTGCCTTTTGAAATGAGGCGATCGCTCCTTCCCAATTTTGTTGCTGCTGCCTCACTAACCCCAAGTTGTAATGTGCAAAACCCAGCCTGGGTTCTAATTCCAACGCACGTTGCAAATAGTCGTTTGCTTGTTGTAAATTATTACCTTCTAATAATGAGCCGCCTAAATTAGCGAAGGCTAAAGCAAAATTGGGGTCACTTTGGGTAGCGCGATAAAATGCGTCGGCGGCTGGTTGTAATTGTCCGGTTTGTCGCAGGGCTAAACCCAGATTGTAGTGGGCTGCGGCTAGGTTAGGATCTAACTGAATGGCTGACTGGAAAGCAGCGATCGCATCTTGGATTCTCCCAGCTTGGATTGCCTGTAATCCCTGATTTAATAAGGTTGGGGCTGTAGGAAGACTATATTGTGCTAATAGTTTGGGGATGGCGGGGATAGTTGCGTTGGCTGGTGTCAAGCATTCACCTAGTAATATCAAACTCAGCAACGCTACTATGCGATATTTATAGAATGGTAATCTCATTGATGGGTTAACTCACAACAATTTCCGTTATCTTTACTTCAAATAAACTGACATTCAAAATTACGTTTTAACAAAAATTTTAGATTCTGCATTAAAGTTTGTATCGCTTAACGTTTCTTAAGGTAAATCTTACGACAGGCTACAATTTTTTTCATCATTGATTAAAGGAAGGATAATAACAAATTAAAGAGAGGGTAATTCTCGGATTATTCATCTTTGAAAAAACAGGGCAATGCGGTATTGAGACTTACCGCAAGGGAGGTTTTATGAGCGAAAAAGTCAGATTAGGTTCGCGGAATGTTGCCATTGTCGGCCCTTATTTAAGTGGAAAAACAACTTTACTAGAAAGCTTATTATTTGTCACAGGAGCGATTTCTCGCAAAGGCAGCGTTAAGGATAGTAACACAGTTGGGGATAGTGCGAATGAATCACGCGATCGCCACATGAGCGTAGAAATCAGCACCGCCTGCGCTGAGTATAACGACATTCGTTTTACCTTTATAGACTGTCCGGGTAGCGTTGAATTTACCCAAGAAACATATAACGCTTTAATGGGCGTTGATGCAGCAATTGTTGTCTGCGAACCAATACGTGAAAGAGTCCTCACCCTTGCTCCTCTATTTAAATTCCTAGACGATTGGGAAATTCCCCATCTTGTCTTTGTGAATAAAATGGATCGAGCAAACATTCATGTCCTCGAAACATTACACGCCCTCAAAGCAGTTTCCAGTCGTCCATTAGTAGCGCACCAATACCCCATCATGGCAGGGGAACAACTCACCGGCTTTATCGACATGGTGAGTGAACAAGCCTATCAATACCATCCCGGCGCACCAGCTGACCCCATTCCCTTCCCTGAACATCTCAAACAAGAAGAACATACTGCACGGGCAGAAATGCTCGAAGCCCTAGCAAATTTTGATGACCATTTATTGGAAGAACTTTTAGAAGATATTGAACCGCCCCAAGAAGAAATTCTCAAAGATTTAAAAATGGAATTAGGGGCAGATTTAGTAGTCCCCGTCTTCTTTGGTGTCGCTGAACAAGATTATGGTGTCAGACCTTTATTAGAAGCTTTACTCAGGGAAGCCCCCGAACCAGAAACCACCGCCGCCCATCGCCTCAAAGGAAAAGCTAGTAATACACCCATAGCCCAAGTCTTAAAAACCTATTACACTCCCCAAGGTGGCAAACTCTCCCTCGTGCGGGTATGGCAAGGCAAACTCACCGATGGTATCGTCCTCAACGGCGTGCGCGCTGGCGGAATTTATCGCCTCATGGGACAACAACAGCAGTCGGTGAACGAAGTCGGCGCAGGTGAAATTGTCGCCCTCAGTCGTTTAGAAGGAATTAAAACCGGGGATACCATCTCCACAGAACAGCCGACGCAATTACCCAAAGCCCAACAATTAGAGCCAGTTTACGCCCTCGCCATCACCCCAGAAAAGCGCAACGATGAAGTAAAACTCAGCAGTGCTATCACCAAACTATTAGAAGAAGACCCCTCTTTAGCTTGGGAACAACACGGCGACACCCACGAAGTGATTTTGTGGGGACAAGGCGAGATTCATTTGCAAGTCGCCCTGGATAGACTACGCCGCAAATATAACTTGCCCATGTCTACCCACCTGCCACAAGTACCTTATAAAGAAACCATCCGTAAACCAGTCACCTCAGTACATGGACGCTACAAACATCAAAGCGGTGGTCATGGACAGTTCGGTGATGTGTTCTTGGATATCAAACCCCTACCACGGGGTGAAGGCTTCAACTTCAGGGAAAGCATTGTTGGCGGTGTAGTGCCTAGACAGTATATTCCTGGGGTAGAAATGGGTGTGCGGGAATTCCTGGTACATGGGCCTTTAGGCTTCCCTGTGGTGGATGTAGCAGTGACATTAACCAATGGTTCCTATCACACCGTCGATAGTTCCGAACAAGCCTTCAAGCAAGCTGCCCGTTTAGCTATGCAAACAGGCATACCCCAAGCCCAACCCACCTTATTAGAGCCGATTCTGCGGGTAGAAGTGACCACACCCAGCGAGTTTACCTCTAAGGTGCTGCAATTGTTGAGTGGTAGACGGGGGCAGATTTTAGGCTACGAAGGCAGACAAGATTGGCAAGGTTGGGATAATATTTCTGCTTACCTACCACAAGCCGAGATGCAGAACTTTATTGTAGAGCTGCGATCGCTCACCCTCGGCGTTGGTTATTTCCATTGGGCTTATGACCACCTACAAGAAGTCCCAGAAAAGCTTGCTGAACGCGTACTTGCTAGTAATGGTAATGGCAGTAACGGCAATGGCAAGTAGTATCAGTTAACAAATGTCTCCTCTATTCAGAATCTTGGAGTGGTAATATTTATCACTCCAATTTTTTCACAACTCACCCTTAACAATTCAACATAGCCTACGGCAAGGCTGCGCTAACAAAATTTGCTTATTTTGAATTGATTTATACTTGTTGTTACAAGCTCAAACTCATAACTCACCATTAAATTTAATTAATTAGTAATGGTAACACTTCAATTCAGACAATTAAGTGTGCCACCGGGTCATAGAGTCAGAGTCCACAATGTTAGCTGGCAAGAATTTGAAGCAATTCTTGCGGAACTAGGCGACCATCGGGCAACTCGGTTGGCTTACAGTCAGGAAACTTTGGAGATAAGAATGCCATTACCTAAGCATGAGGTAGCCAAAGTCATCATTGGGGATTTGGTAAAAATTATCTTGGAAGAGTTAGAAATTGATTGTGAATCCTTTGGCTCAACTACCTTTAAACGTGAAGATATGCGTTTTGGTATAGAGCCAGATGATTCCTTTTATATTCAAAATCAAGCTCAGATGATAGGTAAAGAGCGAATCGATTTAACGGTTGATCCTCCACCTGATTTAGTTATCGAAGTTGATGTTACTTCTAAAACCCAACTTGATGCCTATGAAGCATTAAAGGTTCCTGAATTGTGGAGATATGAGACAGGAAAGCTACAAATTAATGTTTTTCAGGATGGTAAATATATCGAGTCTGAAATTAGTCCCAATTTTCCTAACTTGCCAATTTTAGAAGCAATTCCCAAGTTTGTTGAACAAAGTCGCACTTTAGGCAGAAGCCCAGCGCTGAGGGCATTTAGAAAGTGGGTAAGGGAGAATATTTAAATTTATCAGTAGTTAAATTCTTATAGTAAAAAACGACTCAGTGTATTAATTGGATCTGTCATGATGTTTTAGCTAAAAGCGTCATAGTTTTTATCCAAAAGACTGCATAAAAATTTTTCATCAAACCTAAGAGTCATTGGAAGAGCAATTTGGTCTTACTCTCCCATCAATTTCTAGGAGTCGAAAGATGAAAGTATTTTCTAATTTACTTAAAATTACTGCTGTAGTTACTATTTTAACCCCGACTCTACCGATAAATACTGCCTCCGCTCAACAAAGCTACCCATTAACCTGTCGTGGTGGTGGTACATTATCTATACGCAATAATGGCAGCAACGGTGTGCGAATTGGTTTCCAAGCCGGGCCAGGCGCAGCACCCCAAGGCATATCTCCCGGCCAGTGTACTTGGTCAGATCGTGCATTCCGCTCTGGTGAGCCAACAACTATTTGTGATAGTGCTATTAGTGCATCTCAGTATGTCGGTTTGTTAGTCCGCTCAGATCAGTATCCCATTTTCCAAGTTTATAACGATGGTCGCGGCTGTATGCGAGTAACAAGGGTGGGGCCTTGAGTCGATGTCATAATTCAAGTTTGTAGTAAGGACTTTAGTCCTAAAGAAAAGGCTAAAGCCTTACAACTTATTCTCTACGGAGTTTTACCTGCAATTCATCCTTGATGCGATTGAGAATGGAATTTTCATCCAGGGTAGACAAAATCCTGTTAATTACTGCTTTCGGCCCATCCGGCCCCCATGTCGCCCCATTAGCTAAATAGACTTTGGTAACTTGCCCAATACCGTAAGAAGACACACCAGCCACCCCAGCTTGGGTAAGGGCAATAGAGATATAAGGCCCCAAGGCAACACCGGCTGTAGCAGTTGCAGAGATACCAAGTAAAGTTTTTAACCCACTTAAACCCAAGTTTGCCAGTAACTCACTAACACCTATACCCCCCATACTCAAGGCGATTTTTTGCAGCAATTGAACAGCACCCGCTTCCGTCATGGGAATGCCGTAGAGTTTAGATAAGCCTAAAATCAGAGAAACATCAATTACGATACTACTCAGTATATCTACCACAGTCACAGGATTAAGAGCGATCGCCACCGCTTTAGTCATGACGGCTTTCCAAATCAACTGATTAGCGTTCTGCTCCCGAATTATCAATTTACGCTGTACCAATTGCTCATTTACATTATCGGCAAACAGCATCGTATTTAATGCAACTAAAGCCTTACCCTCCCGTTGCAAAATCTCCAAAATCTTCACCTGGAGTTCTGTCACTTGAGCATTACCAGCACGCACCTGCACCCCCCTACTACCATCAGGACGACGCACAGCAGTTTTTACCAGTGGTGATGCAGCCGCCATGACAATTTCTAAGGGTGTCAATAATTCCCGCACCCGTTCATCCCGAATCTTCTGGTAAATTGCCGTCCTATCGGCTTCAGGATACTGGTCTACCTTGTTGAAAACCAAAATTATGGGTTTACCTGCTTCTCGCAATTGAGAAAGGGCTTCATGCTCAATTTTGGTCATGTCGCCAGAAATCACAAATAAAATTAAATCTGCTTGCTTGGCTATTTGTTCCGCCAAAGCAGTGCGGGTTTCTCCATCAATTTCATCTAACCCAGGGGTATCGATTAATTCTACCTGCGATCGCCCAACCGATGGTAAAGTGACACGCAAAGCCCGTTCTGTTTCCCCAATCGCCTCTTCACTAATCCGCCAATTGACCCGTTGAGCCGCACGGGTAACACCATGCAAAGGCCCCGTTTCAAATACAGATTCCCCCACCAAAGCATTTAGCAAGGAAGACTTACCTCGTCCCACCATGCCAAAAGCAGCGATTTGTACCACCATGCTGTCTAACTTCCCCAGCATGGTTTCTAAATCAGCTATTTCTGACTCCAAGCCAGCCTTTTCCTGAGAACTGAGGTCGATATTGTCTACTAAGTTCCGCAGCGCCGATTGTGCTTGTTTATAGTTGAGTTCTGCTTGAATATCTTCAAAGCTAAAAATGGCACTATCAAGTTCTTCCTCCCAGTTGAGAGAACTTGTATCTGTATTGGTTGCGTCGCTTGGTTGAGGATCAGGCAAGGGTAATATCGAGGTCATGTTAGTTCTATATTTTAAATTTTAATTTTTAAACTAGCTTTATTTTCCATCCTAGTAATTTTTCGCAGGATATTCGGCAAATAAGCAAGCTGGAGAACACATGGGAGTACCAACTGACAAATGACTCATGACTAATGACTAAATGACTAACAAAAAGTCATAAACTGAAAAGTGCATCTAGTAGCGTTAGGAACTTGACTAAATCACCTGTGCGGAAAATAGTTATTGCCGGTAACTGGAAAATGTTCAAAACCCAGGCAGAGTCTCAAGAGTTCTTAAAAGAATTTCTGCCTGCATTAGAGGAAACACCTCAAGAACGGGAAGTGCTGCTTTGCGTTCCTTTCACTGATCTGGGCATTTTGTCTCAGAGTCTACATGGTAGCCTTGTACAACTCGGAGCGCAAAACGTCCACTGGGCAGAAAATGGAGCCTACACTGGTGAAATCTCTGGCCCAATGTTGACAGAAATTGGTGTCCGTTACGTCATTGTCGGTCATAGCGAACGACGACAATTTTTTGGGGAAACAGACGAGACAGTTAATTTACGTCTCCAAGCTGCCCAAAAGTATGGGTTAACGCCGATTCTTTGTGTAGGCGAAACCAAACAACAGCGAGATTCTGGAGAAACTGAATCACTAATTGTCAGCCAACTAGACAAAGACCTCATAAATGTCGATCAGACGAATTTGGTGATTGCTTATGAACCAATTTGGGCAATTGGTACTGGTGACACTTGTGAAACAACAGAGGCTAATCGAGTTATTGGCTTAATTCGTAGCCAATTGAAGAATCCTGATGTGCCAATTCAATATGGTGGCTCAGTCAAACCAAATAATATTGACGAGATTATGGCTCAACCAGAAATTGATGGCGTTCTCGTGGGCGGAGCAAGTCTAGAAGCTGCAAGTTTCGCCCGAATTGTGAACTATCAGTAAATAGTCTACAGTCAATAGTCCATAGTCCATAGTCCAAAACTTTTGACTAATGACTATTGACTAATGATTAATGACCAATGACTAATCACTATGTACAGTAAATTGATCATAGGCGATCGCTGTTTCCACTGGGGACAGCGTACTTATTTAATGGGCGTTTTAAATGTAACGCCAGATAGTTTTAGTGATGGTGGTAAATTTAATACTACATCTGCCGCTTTAGCCCAGGCAAAAGCTCTGGTGGCTGCTGGTGCTGATATTATCGATGTCGGCGGTCAATCTACTAGACCAGGAGCAGAGCAAATCACCCTGACAGAAGAACTGGAGCGTGTATTGCCAATAGTCCAGATATTGCGATCGCAAATTTCTGTACCCATATCAGTAGATACAACTAGAGCAGAAATAGCTAAAGCATCTATAGAAGCTGGAGCAAATATTATTAATGATATCTCTGGTGGCACATTTGACCCCCAAATGCTGCCCACAGTGGCAACTTTTGGCGTACCAATTATATTGATGCACCTCCGTGGTACACCACAGACTATGCAGCAATTTACCGAATATCAAGATTTAATGGGAGAAATTTCTAGTTTTTTAGCTAACCAAATTACCACAGCCACAACCTTGGGTATTCAACCCGAAAAAATTATCATTGATCCTGGTATTGGCTTTGCTAAAAACTACGAACAAAATTTAGAAATACTACGCCGCTTAGGTTCATTACGGGCGCTAAATTGTCCTATTTTAGTAGGCGCATCCCGTAAAAGTTTTATCGGTCGAATTTTAAATCAACCAGATCCCGAAGCACGAGTTTGGGGAACAGCTGCGGCTTGTTGCGCTGCAATTTTCAATGGGGCTGATATCCTGCGAGTACATGATGTGCAAGAGATGCGTGATGTATCTCTAGTTGCTGATGTACTCTTTCGGGGTGAGTTATTGAGTGCTGAGGATTGAGTTATTTCCCCCCTGCTCCTCTGCCCCTCTGCTCTTCTCTCTGCCCCCTGCCTCCTACCCATGCTCCCCACTCTTCCCATTACCATCAGTATTTACAGTCTCAGCCATGACTTCTTTCATCAATTCACCGGATTTGCCTGGGTCTACAAACACAACCTTGGCATTGGTACTTTCTCCTAGTTTGTAACTAGCGTTAATATAATCTTGAGCGACCAAATAACGGAGAATTTCTTTACTTTCGGGATTACTACGCAAGGCTTCGGCAATTATCTGCATAGACGTCATTGTTCCTTCTGCCTTCTTGATAGCAGCTTGACGTTCTCCTTCAGCTTCGGAAATTAGCGCCCGTTTTTTGAATTCAGCCGCCCGTTCCTCTTCCATAGTTTTCCGCACACTTTCCGGTGGTGTAATTCTTTGAATATCTAACCGGATAATTTCAACGCCCCAATCTGCTGTTGTGCTGTTCAACTCACTTAAGATGGTTCGGTTCATTTCATCTCTGGTGACATTGGTATCTTCTACCGTATTTTGAGCAATCACTTCCCGGAGTGTGGTTGTCGCCAGTTGTGTCAACGCTCCCTGCAAGTCTTCAATTGCATAGAAGCTTTTCTCCATATCCCGGATACGCCAGAAAAGAATAGCATCAACTTCTAGGTAAATATTATCCCTAGTGATCACATTTTGGGGTTTGATATCGATGAACTGCTCCCTCGTGGTATCTTCCATCACAACCTGATCAACCAAAGGCACAATGAAGTTTAAGCCTGGATTCAGTGTGCGATGTCTCCGTCCTAAGCGTTCCACAAGGGCTGCATTCCCTTCATTAATAATTTTTGCCGATCCTAAGGCATAACCGATAAGCGCTAAGACTATAGCAATAATTGGCTCCATATATGCTCCTATTACCTTTTAGGGCAATTTTAGTTTAAAGGACATGGTACTACCATGCCCTACATTTAAGTCTATTATCATGTCTATTTGAATACTTGTAATATCTGCGGGGTTGGTAATGGGTCATGGGCTTCACCGTGAGCGTCAGCCGAACGGTAATTGGTAATGGTAAAACACAATTACTTTTTTGCTGACGCTAGCGGCAGAAGGCTATTAGCTATGACTCGTTACCAACCAAAGCAACCGTATAGTTGGTGATGAGACGAAGGTAAATAATTAATATTTATTTAATGTTAAAAAATAAATGGCGATCGCATCGCCTAATTGCTCTGGTAAATTCAAAGGAAATCAGGGGACGAAACTAATTACTTACGTCCCCAGAGAAAGATTAAAGTCCGAAAAATCTTAAGAAGTTAAAGATTATACCAAGAGGGCCGGCTACTATATTCAGCGTATCACCTGTTCTAGCTATATTAGACCGACCAACTACCACAACATCATTATTCCGGAGTATGGGATTAGTCTCTTCGTTAATTCCTTGGTTGAAGTCAACTTTTACTTCACGCTTTGTCACTGAACCATTGGGGTTAAGACGAATCAACTCCACACTGGCGCTACGCGCTCTAGCGTCATTAAATCCACCCGCCGCGAGTAGTGCTTGGTTTAAGGAGCTATTTGGTCTAATGTCTACGGCTCCTGGGCGTTTAACTTCACCTACCACACCCACCTGAATTGTATTAGGGGACAAGGTAGTAGTTGCTAATTCCGTGGCTAGTGCAGGGTTAACCTCAGTAGCAGTAGGAATGACAATTGTGTCTCCATCTTGGACAATTACGTCTTGATTAACATCACCACTACGTAATAATTCCAAAAGATTGAGGTCTATACTTTGCTCGCCATTAGTCCTTGTGGGTCGGCGTAACTTGATATTGGTAATATCTGCTTGGGAGGTAATACCGCCAGCTAATTGAATTGCTCGTGTCACCGTGGGTAAACCACTGCCACTAGCCCCAGTCCCACCAGCCTGAGCTTCTGTCGCCCCCGCACTCACAAGATATGAGCCAGGACGATTGACTTGACCAATAATGGCTACTGTACGCGGTGCTGTTTGGCTAGCAGCAAAGTTAGCAGCAAATAAATTACGTGCTTCTGCTACGTTGAAGCTAGTAGCAGTTGGCACAACTATAACATCTCCATCTCTTAAAGTAATATCTTGTGAAGAGCTACCAGTTTGGATGAGTTCCTTCAAATTTAGACTCACGATTTGCTCAGTAGAACTACTGGTTTTACGTCTCAGCTTCACTTGAGTGACATCTGCTGCCAAGGTAACACCCTGGGCTGTTGTGAGTGCAGCCAATACAGTGGGATATTGTACCCCTGGATTATTACCTGCACCGCCTTGCAAGCTCAAAGTGTAAGAGCCTGGGCGTGTGACTTCTCCAGCAACTAAGATATTGATGGGGCGAGGGGATAAAAGATTGACAGAAATCTGGGGACGTTTGAGATACCTGCGATATCTGTCAGTGATCACATCGGCTGCTTGTTCTGTCGTGAACCCTTGAACTGAAACACTGCCGATTAAAGGTAGGTTGATAGCTCCACCTGGAGGAATTTGGTATTCACCACCATATTCGGGAACTTCAAATACATTTACACGAATTAGATCGCCGCCTCCCAACAAGTATTTTGTATCTACTTGTACTGGTGGTGATACTCGTTGGTTATTAGGAGGTACTGTTTGCGAATTAGGAAATACTTGTTGTCCCTGAGCTACGCTGGCAAACGGCACAATGAGATGAGCAGCAGTTAGCAAAGCTGCACCCACAGCTGGCTGTGATAGAAATTTCAGCGAACCTGTGTTAAGCATATTTTTTAAACTCTGAGACTACCATCGGTAAAGTATTGTCTAAACATTTTAATCTTGACTATACTTAAGTATTGAAGTTTCCCGACAATTCTCATTTTCCTAGAAAAACTATCGTAATCCGGTCAAATATTTTTTCCAAAGTTTGAATTTTTAGTGAAGTTACAGTAAAGGTTGACCGATTTTACTAAACAACATCTGTGCAATATAGTTTCCAGATTAGTATTTTTGCTGAGTTATAGCTGTTGACTGTTGACAGACTTTAAAGCATTGTGTTGTCATAATCTATTTGGCTACGGCTATACTTCTGATTGATCAATTGAGTAGAACAGGGTAAATAATTAAATGTTTGTAGTGAGAACTAAAGTTCTCAAAAAAGGACTAAAGTCCTTATACAAACTGAATCCTAGTATTTTTACATGACTTAACATAGGTTGGTTTTTTCAAGTCGTTCTACTTATCGTCATGCAAAGATGTATCTTGTTTTTGAATTTGTTTGATAAAAAACTCTTCTAACGATTGACGAGATAAATTCATAGAAATAATTCGTCCACCCATCAAACGCACACTAGCGAGAAAATCATAATAATCTTCTTGCAGTGTACCTTGCCAATAACCATCAGGTTCGTATACTAAATTTGCCAACCATTTTTTGAGAATTTCCCAATCACCATTTTGACCTTTAACATGGTATGTGTTTTGACTACCCAGTAGTTCATCCAGAGAACCAGAGCAAATTAATTCACCTTGTGAAAGAATGGCGATGCGATCGCATATTTGCTCCACTTCACTGAGAATATGGCTATTGAAGAAAATCGTCTTACCTGCGGCTTTCAGCGACAAAATAATTTCCCGCATCCGGTAGCGTCCCAGAGGATCTAAACCAGACATCGGTTCGTCCAAAAATATCAACTCTGGGTCGTTAATTAGTGCCTGAGCCATGCCAACACGTTGTAGCATCCCTTTAGAATAGCGGCGCATCTGTTTTTTTTGGGCATCAGCTACAGATAAACCCACCAAATCCAATAATTCAGGAATGCGTTGACGTTGCACACTGGTAGGAATTGCAAATAAACCAGCTGCTAACTCTAAAAACTCCCAACCAGTAAGATACTCATACAAATAGGGATTTTCACTCAAATAACCAACACGTTGCTTGATATGGCGATCGCCTAATGGCTGACCCAACAATAACCCTTGTCCACCGCTTGGGCGGATAATTCCCAACAACAGCTTTAACAGAGTAGTTTTACCCGCACCATTCGGCCCTAGTAAACCAAAAGTTTCCCCCTGGTAAACCGTCAAAGAACAGCCCTTGAGGGAAACAACTTTTTGATTCATCCAAAAGCCAGTACGATAAACTTTTCGTAAATCAGAAGTCATCACTACCGGTGGGGTATTTTTGGTAGTTAATTGAGAATCCGGGGTGTCTGTAAAAGACTGCATTGGCTGTTAATTAACAAATACTAGTGATTACGCAGCATTGGTTATAAAGTACCCAGGAAGATAGGCGCGATCGCTATAGGTTTGTTAATTGTTGCAAAATTTGGGGATTGGGGATTGGGGACTGGGGATTGGTGACTGGGCGAACATCTTGGAGTAATTTCTCCCTCTGCCCCCTCTGCTTCCCCTGCTCCCTTGCCCCCTCTGCCTCCCCTGCTGCTTACAAAACCCCCTTAGAACTAGGAATCGTCCCAGCGCGGCGAGGATCGACTTCTATAGCCATTCTGGCTGCTCTAGCAAAGGCTTTGAATGTCGCCTCAATAATGTGATGGGAATTAATGCCATCTAATTGGCGAATGTGCAGAGTCATTTGGCTATGGTTGACTAATGCCACAAAAAATTCTCTAACTAATTGGGTGTCATAAGTTCCCACACGTTCGGTAGGAATTTGTAAGCCGTAGCTGAGGTGAGGACGACCAGAAAAATCCAGTGCTACCTGCACTAAAGCTTCGTCTAAAGGTGCGAGGAAATTACCAAAGCGGACTATACCTTTTCTATCGCCTAATGCCTTAGCCAAAGCTTGACCTAAAGTAATACCCACATCTTCATTTGTGTGGTGGTCATCAATTTCCCAGTCTCCTTGGGCTTGGACATCCAAATCAATCAAGCCGTGGGAGGAAATCTGATGCAACATATGATCTAAAAAGGGAATGCCAGTAGCTGCTGTACAAATTCCCGTACCATCCAAATTGACAGTAACCTGCACATTAGTTTCCCCAGTTGTGCGATGCACTGAAGCAATCCGAGGGACTGAGGATAAGTTAAGTTGGGGATAATCGCTGATTTGCATAGGGGCTAGGTATTAGGGATCGGGGATCGGGGATTGGGGACTGGGTGTATAAGGAAAAAGTGGTGAAAAAATATATCTTTTTCCATCTTGTTTGTTCCTCATACCTAATCCCCAATCCCTAATACCCAGTACCCAGATTTTATTACATCCCCATGATTTCGTATCCTGCATCTACGTACAGGACTTGACCAGTAATACCACTAGCTAAATCACTAGCCAAGAAAGCGGCTGTATTACCCACTTCTAGCTGAGTCACAGTCCGACGTAATGGCGCTACTTGTTCCACATGATGAATCATATCTAAAATGCCACCAACGGCACTAGAAGCCAAGGTGCGGATAGGGCCAGCAGAGATGGCGTTAACGCGAATATTTTGAGAGCCGAGTTCAGATGCTAGATAACGTACACTAGCTTCCAATCCCGCTTTAGCAACTCCCATAACGTTGTAGTTAGGAACAGCTCTGACACCACCCAAATATGACAAAGTAATAATGCTACCGCCTTCGGTCATCAGAGGTTTAGCCGCACCACTTAACTGCACCAGTGAAAAAGTGCTGATATCTAAAGCCGTGGCAAAACCAGCACGGGATGTTTGGCTAAAATCTCCAGTCAAATCATCTCTGTTAGCAAAGGCTAGACAATGAATCAGAATATCTAACCTGCCCCATTTATCGCGGATGGTATCAAAAGTAGACTGAATTTGTTCATCATTTTGAACATTACAAGGCAAGAATAAGCTGGGGTTGAGGGGTTCTACGAGTTCTGAAACTTTCTTCTCAAATTTGCCACGTTCATCTGGTAGATAAGTAATACCAAGGTTGGCTCCAGCTGCGTGCAGTTGTTGGGCAATCCCCCAGGCAATGGAACGATTATTGGCGATACCTGTAACCAAGGCATTTTTTCCAGTCAGATTCAGCATAGAGATTTCTGTTGTCATTAATGTGATCGATTCATTTGTACAGCTTGACAGAAATCACTACCCAGTAGAAGAGGTAATCAAGTTATGTTGGGAATTTTCTTGCTGTTTGATCGAAGAGGCGGAGGGGCAGGGAGCAGGGAGCAGGGGGAAAATAGCGATGTCTTCTCTCGGAAATTGGATAATTTATTTCTTGGAAGTCCCCAGGAGAAGAGGTAGGGGAGGAAAGAGGGTCAGAATTTTTCTTTTCCCCCCTTACTCAAGAACAGCCTGCCTGAACCAAGATAGGACTTACGCAACCAGGTTATCTGTTGAGACTGGGTGTAAGGGTTTTAAAAATTTGCACCCCTACACCCCCATACCCCTACACCCTTATCCAAACCCTTTATCTTTGTTTTATACATAGTTAGCAAAAATGATGATTATTAAGGGCGTTTTTTAGAATAAAATGTTTGTTATTTCTTAAGATATTTTCAAGATTACTTAATTTTTTCTGCAAAAAACCTGATGGTTAGAGAAAGTAGAAGTATCTATCAAGAACTGCTAGCTAAAAATAGTAAAATTTGGGTATCATTATGAACAAATAACCATAAAGTTGTACGTTTGAGTATAGGAAAGTACAGAAAGGTTAACGGTGCTTTATTGATTTTTCAGGTGTATTCTTAGGTAATTAGTTTTTAGTTTTTTGTTATTCCGGCATTGGGTAGGGGAAGGGAGATGATCGTGACACAAGATAAGGCCCTAGCAAATGTTTTTCGTCAGATGGCAACCGGAGCTTTTCCGCCTGTTGTCGAAACGTTTGAACGCAATAAAACGATCTTTTTTCCTGGCGATCCTGCCGAACGAGTCTACTTTCTTTTGAAAGGGGCTGTGAAACTTTCCAGGGTGTACGAGGCAGGAGAAGAGATTACAGTAGCACTACTACGGGAAAATAGCGTTTTTGGTGTCCTGTCTTTGTTGACAGGAAACAAGTCGGATAGGTTTTACCATGCGGTGGCATTTACTCCAGTAGAATTGCTTTCTGCACCAATTGAACAAGTTGAGCAAGCACTTAAGGAAAATCCCGAGTTATCGATGTTGATGCTGCGGGGTCTGTCTTCGCGAATTCTGCAAACAGAGATGATGATTGAGACCTTAGCGCACCGGGATATGGGTTCGAGATTGGTGAGTTTTCTGTTAATTCTCTGTCGTGATTTTGGTGTTCCTTGTGCAGATGGAATCACTATTGATTTAAAGTTATCTCATCAGGCGATCGCCGAAGCAATTGGCTCTACTCGCGTTACTGTTACTAGGCTACTAGGGGATCTGCGGGAGAAAAAGATGATTTCCATCCACAAAAAGAAGATTACTGTGCATAAACCTGTGACTCTCAGCAGACAGTTCACTTAAAGAAGAATACAGGAGTCAGAATTCAGAATGTGGCTAATTATTACCATAGGCTAAATCCTGCTCATTATAGATTTAGTTGGTTTCTTCAATCCGTTTATTTAACTCAAAGTGACGGTGAACCCATACTGAATTTTGGCTCTTGCCTTCTGAACTCTTTAAACAATTGGAATAATGAGAGGTGGTACGTGTTATATTTTTTTCAATGACACCCATAGTTAGAAGTAAATCGAAAATCTTGAGTAACTTCAGCTATTGCCACCCTCCCATTCTCCACAAATAATGATTGAAAGTAGTAGGCTGTATCTGGACTCAATTGGGTAGCTGAAGATGACCACTGGGTACATCCTCATAGCAGCAATTTTAATTTTGGGAGGTGTAATTGCCACTGTTGGCGATCGCATCGGCACAAGAGTTGGCAAAGCACGCCTCTCTCTGTTTAATCTACGCCCCAAAAATACGGCTGTACTGGTGACAATTTTGACGGGAGGACTGATTTCAGCAACTACCCTGGCAATTTTATTTATTGCTGATGAAGGACTGCGGAAAGGGGTTTTTGAGTTAGAAGATATTCAAAAAGACCTCAGACAAAAACGAGAACAGCTAAAAGTCGCAGAAGAGCAAAAAACTCAGGTAGAAATTGAGCGCAATAAAGTTAATCAAGAGCTAGAAACCACCAGAACCGACAAAAGACAAGTAGAAACTCAGCGCGATCAAGCCAAAAAAGAAAAATTAAAAGCACAGCAAGATTTAGCGCAAACCCAAGCACAATACCAGCGCACCCAAAGCCGACTGGGACAAGTAGTTACACAATATCAAAAAGCGATCGCTGAACTACAAAGCGTTTACAATCAAAGACAAGCCTTACAAGGGGCAGTAGAACAACTCAAGACGGAGCGTCGCAGGCTATATGCTGAAGCAAAAAAAGCCATAGAACAACGCGATAGAGAACTAGCTAACCGTCAACAAGCTATAGAACAACGGGACAGAGAACTAGCTAACCGTCAACAAGCACTACAACAGCGCGACCTGAAAATTTCCCAACTGGATAAACTAATTCAAAACCGTAACTTGGAAATTACACAGCGAGAAGAGGTAATTGCCAAGCGAGAATCAAGGCTCAAAGAATTAGAAACACAACAGGACTATTTAGAGCAGGAAGTGGCGCGACTGGAAAAATATTATCAGTCATACCGCGACTTACGTTTAGGCAAACTAGCATTAGTTCGCGGTCAAGTTTTGGCCTCTGCTGTTGTTCGGACTAATCAGGTAGCGGCTACACGTCAGATAATCCTCCAACTACTGCAAGAAGCTAACCGCAACGCCAGTTTAGAATTAAGCGAACCTGGGTCAAACTCGGCAAATATAGAACTACTACGTATCACCCCAGATAGAATTGAGCAGCTGATTCAGCAAATTAATGATGGTCGAGAATACGTAGTCAGAATATTCTCAGCTGGTAATTACGTCAGAGGAGAAAACCAGATAGAATTTTTTGCTGATACAGCCAGAAATGTGCTGGTATTTTCTGGAAGTGAAGTTTTGGCTACAACTACAGCCGATCCTCGCAGTATGACCTCTTATCAGTTACGACAACGATTAGATTTATTAATTTCTGCTTCTCAATTTCGTGCTAGAAATGCGGGAATTGTTGAGGGTGTCCAAATAGATGGTACTTTTCTGCGCTTCGTTTCCTTGTTGCGTCAGTTAGATCAACCAGTAGAAATTAAAGCGATCGCTGCTGAAGATACTTATACAGCAGGGCCATTGAGAGTGCGACTAGTGGCAATCCAAAATGGCAAAGTTATTTTGAGTACTTAAATGAAAAAAATGGGGAGTGAGCACTTCAAAATATTAAATAACTCCCAGGGATTGAGGGTAATGAGGGAGTGTTGTAATTAAAATACTAGAAATATATAGCTGGGGACTGGGGACTGGGGATTGGGTGAAAAGTCCTGTTGTGTCTAGGTTGTATAGTCTATCGATGTCCTAACACTACTGACAACAGCTATATTAAAAACATTTAGTTAATCAATAAATATATATATTGCTCGAAATCTATTTGTATTCTGAATAATTATTTTTGTATTTATGATGAATTTAACTGATTTTTCCCCTACACAACCAGTTATTTTAGGTTTTGACCCAGGTAAAGATAAATGTGGTTTAGCGGTGATGGGATTAGATCGGCAACTATATTATCATCAAGTAGTTGCTGCCGCAGATGCGATCGCTATCATTAATACTCTAAGACAACAGTTTCCCATTTCTATGCTAGTTATGGGCAACCAAACCACAGCCAAACGCTGGAAACAGCAACTACAGCAAGAATTAGCTGAGGCATTAAATATTGTCTTAGTAGACGAGCGTTATAGCACCTTAGAGGCACGCGATCGTTATTGGCAGATGTATCCACCCCAAGGACTAATCAAGTTATTACCCCACGGAATGCGTCAGCCTCCCCGCCCTATAGATGATATTGTTGCCATCCTCTTAATCGAAAGATATCTCAGTCGCCTCACAGAATCGGTTAATGGTTAATAGTCAATAGTCAATAGTCAATAGTCAATAGTTATTCTCCCCTGTCCCCAGCCTCCTGCCCACGTTTCACAATTGTGCGCGAATCTTAAAAGCATAGTCCCCTCCTGGCTCTAGTTGGTAATCTTGCTGTTCCAAGAAGCGGCCGAGGGGTTCTTTGATTAAAGCGCGTCCTTGGGAAGGCTTTACCAAAAGTTCTCCCCGACGAAAATGCCACTGGAAATGCCACTCAAAATCACCAGCACTCACTTCACCTTCTAGGAAGCCGTGTTGCCAGGATTGGCGAATGATTTTGACATGGGCGGTAGTTTCTGGCAAAGGTTTAGCACTCACAATGCTTGGTGTTAAGTATGGAACAAAAGCACAAGCTTAACTAGTAAGCTATTTCTTTTATTTACCAAACTTCGCTCAAATCGACAAACTGACAAAGTGATTACTTATGGTTGAAATAGGTTTACGTATATCGAACTTATGGTAATTGGTAATTGGTCATGGTAGAAGACAATTGACCGGAAGAGGCAGGGGGGAAGGGAGCAGGGAGCAGGGGGAGCAAACCCTTCCCCTCTGCGTGGAGCCTAAGGTGTACACACAAGTCTGAAAATTCCCTTTAGTACTTGGTTTCGTCATCTAGCTTTAGGTTGTGCGATCGCTATGAAAACCTGTCATTGCGTTCGCGTTAGCGTCTCGTAGAGAGGAGGAACGACGACGCAATCGCAAAAACCACGGGATTATGTGATTACTTCGCTGCGCTCGTAATGACATTTTAAGGGGCTATAACGCCTGAAACCCTTGCAGATAGTACTTGTGTGTACACCGTAGCTGCGTGGAGCGGAGCGGAACATGAAGAGAAGTCTGAGCGCCGGCTTCCGGCGATGCCTACGGCAACGTCTCCGACGAACAGAACTTCGGGGTACAAGCCCTGCCCTTCTAGGGCGCTTGACCGGGGCGGAGTACAAGCTCCGTCTCAGTTTTCCCCCTTGCTCCCTGCCCCCTGCCCCTTTTCCTCTTGTTGACCTATTACCAACCAAAGTAACCATATCGTCACGAATTGGCCGAACTTGGGATTATTCACAATAATGAAAAACTTTACGGCGATGCCTACGTAAAGAGGCATCGCGGATTTTAGATAATATCTAAAATCCCCAATCGATTTAACGATTCACCGCCGCAGCTTCCCGCGCCGCAGCTGCTTGATCTGGGTGTATACCCAAGCGTGTGAGATTAATCCGTCCCTTATTGTCAATTTCGCGCACTTTGACAATTACTTCATCGCCAACCGCCACTTCATCTTCAACTTTGCCGACACGGTAATCAGCTAATTGGGAAATGTGAATCATCCCTTCTTTTCCGGGGAGGAATTCCACAAAAGCGCCAATGGGAATAATCCGAGTCACACGTCCAGCATAGACATCGCCTTCGTTGAGTTTGCGAGTCATGCCTTGGACAATATTACGCGCTCTTTTCGCCTTGTTTTCATCAACCGCAGAAATTGTTACTGTGCCATCGTCTTCAATGTCGATTTTTGCACCAGTTTCTTCGGTGATGCCCTTAATTGTCTTACCACCAGGGCCAATGACCAGACCAATCATGTCTGGATCAATCTTGATAGTCAACAGGCGAGGAGCGTAAGGTGAGGTTTCAGTGCGTGGGGTATCGATAGTTTGGAGCATTTTGTCCAAGATATGCAGCCTAGCATCTTTTGCTTGGTGAATGGCTTGGGCAATAACTTCCAAAGACAAACCAGATATTTTCATATCCATTTGCAAGGCGGTAATCCCTGCATCTGTACCGGCGACTTTAAAGTCCATGTCACCTAAGAAGTCTTCGATACCCTGAATATCTGTCAGGACTCTGACTTCATCACCTTCTTTAATCAAACCCATTGCTGCACCACTCACGGGTTTGAGGATGGGGACACCAGCATCCATTAATGCCAAGGTGGAACCACAAACTGAACCCATTGAGGTGGAACCGTTGGAGGAAAGCACTTCCGAGACGACGCGAATCACGTAAGGGAATTGCTCTTTGGGTGGCAGTACAGGTAAGATGGCTCTCTCTGCTAATGCACCGTGACCAATTTCCCGTCTACCAGGGGCGCGTAAGGGCTTGGTTTCTCCAACGGAGAAAGGCGGGAAGTTGTAATGATGGAGATAACGTTTTGATTGGTCTGTTTGCAGATCATCATTGAGGTTTTGGGCATCACCAGGAGTACCTAAAGTACAAGCTGATAATACCTGAGTCAGTCCTCGGTTAAATAATCCGCTACCGTGGACACGTTTTGGTAAGACACCTACTTGAGAAGAAACCGGACGCACTTGATCGAGTTTCCGACCATCAACACGCACGTTATCTTCGACGATTTGACGGCGCATGAAATATTTAGTGATGTCTTTAAAAGTGTTGCCCAGGGCTTTGCTGTTGGCAGTTGCAGCTACCCGAATTGGGTCTTCTTCTGGGAGTTCGGCGATCGCTGTGGCAATATTATCTTTAACAACATCCAACGCGGCATCGCGTTCGGGTTTGGTTAGTTCAAATTGAGCCAGAATTTTCTTAATTTCGTCGCTAGCGCGATCGCGGATATAATTTTCCAGAGTTTGGTCTACCTCTGGCGGTGCTTCTTGGACAATTTCCAGACCGAGTTCGGCTACTAGGTCTAGCTGCGCTTTGATTAAGTCGCGCACTGCCTCATAACCAAAATCAATCGCCTCGATAATATCTCGCTCTGGTAATTGATTAGCCCCTGCTTCCACCATAATCACGCCGTGAGGTGAACCTGCGACTACCAGATCCAAGTCTCCCGCCTCGATTTCTGCATAGGTGGGGTTAATAATGAAATCATCGCCCACTAAGCCTACCCGCACTGCTGCCATCGGCCCGTTAAAGGGGATTTTGGCAATGAGAGTAGCAATGGAAGCACCTGTTACCGCTAGCACGTCGGGCGGTACTTGCTCATCCATCGACATTGTTAAGGCGACAATTTGCAAGTCATCCCGCAACCATGAAGGGAACAAAGGACGCAGGGGACGGTCTATGAGACGGCTGGTGAGAATTGTTTTTTCTGGGGGACGGCCTTCTCGGCGCATAATCCCACCGGGGATTCTACCAGCCGCATATAGTCTTTCTTCATAATCTACTGTCAGGGGAAGGAAATCAATGCCCTCTCTACCTGCCGATCGCGTAGCTGTGACTAAAACAGCTGTATCCCCTGATTCTATCAAAACCGACCCACCAGCTTGGGGCGCTAGTAGGCCTACTTTCAGTCGAATATCCCTTCCATCGAAGGATATTGACTTCTCAAATTCTGCCATTCAGCTTTTTTTCCTTCTATGCACGCTATTCTCTCTCTGTGGCAATCCTAACATTTATGCCCTGTAGCTGGCTTCTGTTACATACAAAGAGCAACATCGGGATTGTGTGAGGGTATAAGGGTGTAAGTGTGTGAGGGTGTAGGGGTGTAAGGGTGTAAGGGAAGAATTTGGTTTTACTCTTTCCCCTATACCCCTATACCCCTATACCCCCAAACCCCTATACCCCTATACTCCTACACCCCTATACATCATCAGCGCCTTTACTACCTTTCCATCAGCTAGCTTTGCCGCATCAGGAATGCTTCCAATGATATCAAAACCTAAGGATTGCCATAGGGTGATTGAAGGTATATTAGTTTCAAAGACCAAATTGAACATCACTGCTTCGTAACCCAATTGGGATGCTAGGGAGAGCATGGATTCTCCCATGAATCTACCTATGCCCTGACCCCGCAATCCTGGTTGTACAATAAAACCAGCGTTGCAGATATGACTGCACCATCCCGGAAAGTTTGGCTTGATATAAAATGAACCTAATATTTTTTGCGGTTTTTGTGTACCATCATCACCAGATAACCTAACAACAAAGGCATCTTGACTTAACCAGTAAGCTGCAAATTCTGGTTGTGATAATGGTTGTTTTTGTGGATAAGTTTTACCTTCATTAATGACAAAATTGAGTAACGTTCTTACATCTTCATATTCTTGAGGTTTTATATAATCTAATTCTACAGTTGAACCATTTTTTAGTACTTTATATAGAGGTAGATTCATTATTTATGTTTTTGATATATCAATAATTACGTACATTTATTTTAGATGATATTTATTTAACTAAATATAGTTAATAGACCAATAATAAACATTTATTACTTTAAGTAAAGTCTGAGTAGTTATCACATGGCAATTTTACACGGTAGTTGGATATTAAGTGAGCAGGATAGTTATTTATTTATTTGGGGGGAAACTTGGCGATCGCCACAAGTAAATTTTAGTTTTGAGGAAATAGCCCTCAATCCCTTGGCTCTGTCTGCATCTGAATTAAGCGAGTGGTTGCAGTCTCAACATCAGGCGATCGCTCAGATTTTACCACAACAGTTGGCAAAGAAAACCTCCAAAGCAGCAAGTTCCCCAACAACAAATTTACCAATTCACTCGCAAATAATTGTCCTGCCAACGGAAATTTCCCAACCTCGTAAGAAAGAAACAATTTTAATTTCTCCTGTGCATTCTGCCGCTTTAGAATCTGATGCAGACTCTGAAGTTTATTTACAACCTTGGCGTATAGAAGGTTTTTGTCTTCCTCCTAGTGCAGCAGTTAAATTGCTCACTTCTTTACCTTTAAATATCACTAGTACAGAGAATGCTTTTTTAGGTGGAGATTTACGTTTTTGGTCACAAATTGCCCGTTGGAGTTTAGATTTAATTTCTAGGTCTAAGTTTCTCCCTATTATCCAACGACAACCTAATAATTCTGTAAGTGCCAAATGGCAAGTACTGTTAGATAGTGCTGTAGATGGAACTCGTTTAGAAAAGTTTGCCGCGAAGATGCCTTTGGTTTGTCGGACTTATCAGAGATTAGGGAACGAGGAATTATCTCCATCTCCTATATATATAGATTTTCCTAGTCAGCCGCAGGAATTAATATTGGGTTTTCTCAATAGTGCGATAGATACGCAATTGCGGGAAATGGTGGGGAATCAGCCTGTGGTGGAAACTCGCTTGATGGCATCTTTACCGTCGGCTGTACGACAGTGGCTGCAAGCGCTAAGTAGTGCATCTAATTCAGTTGATGCAGATGCAGTTGGTTTGGAAAGACTGGAAGCGGCGCTCAAGGCTTGGACGATGCCGCTACAATATCAACTAGCTAGTAAAAATCAATTTCGTACTTGTTTTGAACTACGTTCTCCAGAACCGGGGGAAACTGAATGGACACTAGCCTATTTCCTGCAAGCAGCCGATAATCCAGAATTTTTAGTAGATGCGGCGACTATTTGGCAAAATCCTGTTGAACAGCTAATTTATCAACAGCGATCGATTGAAGAACCCCAGGAAACATTTTTACGAGGTTTGGGGTTAGCTTCTCGATTGTATCCTGTCATTGCCCCTACTTTAGATACAGAATCACCCCAATTTTGTCATCTCAACCCCATGCAGGCTTATGAGTTTATCAAGGCTGTGGCTTGGCGATTTGAAGATAGCGGTTTAGGAGTGATTTTACCTCCTAGTTTGGCGAACCGTGAAGGCTGGGCAAACCGCTTGGGTTTGAAAATCTCCGCCGAAACGCCGAAGAAAAAACCAGGACGCTTGGGATTGCAGAGTTTGCTTAATTTCCAATGGCACTTAGCAATTGGTGGGCAAACTATTTCTAAAGGGGAATTTGACAGACTAGTAGCTTTAAAAAGCCCATTGGTAGAAATAAATGGCGAATGGGTGGAGTTACGTCCCCAAGATATCAAGACAGCCGAAGCCTTTTTCGCTGCGCGTAAAGACCAGATGGCCTTATCTTTAGAAGATGCTTTACGTCTTAGTAGTGGCGATACTCAAGTCATTGAGAAATTACCAGTAGTCAGCTTTGAAGCCTCTGGCGCATTACAAGAATTGATTGGGGCGCTGACAAATAATCAAGCAGTTGCACCATTACCTACGCCAAAGAACTTCCAAGGAAAGTTGCGTCCCTATCAAGAAAGGGGTGCGGCTTGGTTGGCATTCCTCGAACGCTGGGGTTTAGGTGCTTGTCTCGCCGACGACATGGGACTGGGAAAAACGATACAGTTCATTGCTTTCCTTCTCCATCTTAAAGAACAGGATGTATTAGAAAAACCAACTTTACTAGTGTGTCCTACTTCTGTTTTAGGTAACTGGGAACGAGAAGTGAAAAAATTTGCACCTACACTTAAAGTCCTCCAATATCATGGTGATAAACGTCCTAAAGGTAAAGCTTTTCAAGAAGCAGTAAAAAATCATGATTTAGTTATCACTAGTTACTCACTAATTCATAGAGATATCAAATCATTACAGGGTCTTTCTTGGCAGATAATTGTTTTAGATGAAGCCCAAAATGTGAAGAATGCGGAAGCCAAACAATCACAAGCAGTCAGACAATTAGACACAACCTTTCGCATTGCTTTAACGGGGACACCAGTAGAAAACAGATTGCAGGAACTTTGGTCAATTTTAGATTTCCTCAACCCTGGTTATTTAGGTAATAAGCAATTCTTTCAAAGACGCTTTGCCATGCCAATTGAAAAGTATGGTGATGCAGCATCTTTAAATCAACTGCGTGCTTTAGTGCAACCATTTATTCTGCGTCGTCTGAAAACAGACCGTGATATTATTCAAGACTTGCCAGATAAGCAAGAAATGACAGTATTTTGCGGTTTGACTGGAGAACAAGCTGCACTTTATCAAAAAGTGGTAGAAACATCTTTAGCAGAAATTGAATCGGCCGAAGGATTGCAACGCCGAGGGATGATTTTAGCTTTATTAATTAAACTCAAACAAATCTGCAATCATCCAGCCCAATATCTGAAAACAAATACCTTAGAACAATACAGTTCAGGAAAACTGCAACGATTAGAAGAAATGTTAGAAGAGGTGTTAGCGGAGAGTAATACTTATGGTGTTGCTGGTGCGGGACGTGCTTTAATTTTCACCCAATTTGCAGAATGGGGTAAGTTACTCAAACCACATTTAGAAAAACAACTAGGGCGGGAAATATTTTTCTTATATGGTAGTACTAGTAAAAAGCAACGTGAAGAAATGATTGACCGTTTTCAACACGACCCCCAGGGGCCGCCAATTATGATTCTCTCCCTCAAAGCAGGTGGTGTAGGGTTGAACTTAACCAGGGCAAATCATGTATTTCACTTTGATAGATGGTGGAATCCAGCCGTAGAGAACCAGGCCACAGACCGCGTATTTCGTATTGGTCAAACGAGGAATGTACAGGTGCATAAATTTGTTTGCAATGGTACCTTAGAAGAAAAAATCCATGACATGATTGAAAGTAAAAAACAACTAGCGGAACAGGTTGTTGGTGCAGGCGAAGACTGGCTAACTGAATTAGATACAGATCAACTCCGCAACTTACTGATACTTGATCGTAGTGCAGTAATTGATGAAGAAGCAGAGTAATTAGACGTAGGTTGGATGGAGCGCAGCGCAACTCAACAGATATAAGGGTGTTGGGTTACGCAAATCCTTCACCTAACCTAAAATTGTTTGCTGTTCAAATAAATGATTGAGTAATGAGCTTTTGGCTACATCATCTAAACTGGGCGGGAATTAACTTTTCTAAGCGTACAATTACTACCCAGTTATCCAATCAATATGGCGGCCATAACTGCCTTGGTTGCGATATTGCTAGTTTCTGTGCGATCGCCGGATGCGCTTGGCTGATGGGGACTGGGCCTAGCAATCTGCCTGTTTGAGCTTCAGTTCCTTGAGAAAATTCTTTGTCACAATCGGTGAAACTTGGTTCTTCGGCTTTAATGCGGAAGTAAAGTTCTCGTCCCACTTCTGCATCGGATATACAAATTAATGAATAAGTTACTTTGTCTAACTACGAAAAACCCTTGTAAGTGTTAACTCACAAGGGTTTTAAGATGAAAGCGGGCGGCGGGAATCGAACCCGCATTAATAGCTTGGAAGGCTATAGTTTTACCACTAAACTACGCCCGCAGTGATAAGACTCCATTTCTTGAAGCCGTAACCTAATACATAAGCCACGATTCAAGCAATAGAAATGTTTTTTATTGCTTTGTGGACTTTATGTATGAACTTGAATAAGTATAGCAGAAAATCTACTAAGAGTGCAAACCACAATAATGAATACAGAGTTGCGCTGAAGTTCATACTAAAAACATATCTTTAATCACGGTGTTACATAAATGTGGGATTATTTATGTAACGCCGTGAGCATAAGGAGTTTGAGGTTTCAATACCTCCTATTTCATCCCATGATTTAGCAATATCCTTTTAACGGATATATCATTTAGCATTCTGGATTAAATTTCGACCTCTAGGGCTAAAGGCTAAAGCTCGTGAAAGGGAAACAAGTTCTGAAGTAAGACTCAAGTCTCTATGGTTTCAGTGCCAATGTACCCAGCTTGAAAATATCAATGTCTGTCAAGAGTAATATTTCGGTACTTTTGTGTTAAAATTTTACAAATTATGGACGGTGTGTCGATAACAACAGCCGTGGTGTTGTGTCAAAAATAACTAAAAAGGCTGTTAAAAGAGGGAATATGCGTTTAATTGAAATATTAGAGGCTAAACCTAAATCATTTTCAACTTTATTAAGTATATTTACGGTTAGTCTCATAGGGTTAATTGACTACTGTATTTCTCCTGAAATTTCTGTATCAATCTTATATTTACTTCCCATTGGCATTGCTGCATGGTTTGTCAACAAACATACAGGATTTTTCGTAGCAGTAAGCAGTGATATTACTAACCTTGTTGTTAATCAAATTCAAGATCAATATCATTTGCATCCTTTAATTCATTTTTGGAATGCACTGGTAATTTTAAGTTTTTTTCTGTTTGTTAGTCATCTGCTTTCACAACTAAAAACTACATTAATCAACTTAGAGAAATTAGCACGTACAGATAATCTCACTGGGTTGACCAATAGAGGATTTTTTTTAGATATAGTCAATAGCGAGATTGAAAAATCTTTGAGGCACCGCGAACCTCTCACACTAGCTTATGTTGATGTTGATAATTTTAAACAAATTAACGATCAGTTTGGTCATGGTTTTGGCGATCGCCTGCTGCAAATAATAGCAAAAAGCACTACTAACACTCTACGCAAAATAGATGTAATTGCTAGACTTGGTGGTGATGAATTTGCTATTTTATTACCGCGTACAAGTTATGAATCAGCAGAAGTAGTACTTCACCGATTGCATACAGTTCTTCTAGCTTCAATGAAGAAGGAAAATTTATCGGTAACTTTTAGTATTGGTGCTATTACTTTTAATAATCCGCCAAAATCAGTAGCGGAAATTATCGAAGTTGCTGATAATTTAATGTATTTGGCTAAAAAGAAAGGTAAAAATTTATTGCAGCATGAATTATGTGATTGGAAAGTAGAGAGTGAAGATTGGAAAGTGGTGAATAGTAAGTTTTGAATTACTATAAATGACGAAAAAACCCCGGCTACGTAACCGAGGTGATTAGGAGAAGTCCAAATGTCAATTAAATGTATGAATATTGAGTTTTAATTTCGTTAACTTGAATATAAAAAAATATTCTGTTGCCTCATATAAATTATTGTAACGGATTTGTTACGAATTGGTCAACAACAATTGACATGAAAATTTTTATAAAATTCATAAGTTATTATTATGTTTTAGATGACCAAGCAGAAAATCTCATTAATGGTAGTGAGTTAACTTCAGCAATAAGCTATTAAGCGTGGAAATTACATAGTCACTGGTAGGTTGGTTAACTGTCAACAGCTAACACTAAAAAATTTGCAAGTTAAAAGTAAGAACAGCTTACTCGACGTTTAAAAAAGTCATGAATTTATAGCAGGGGACACAAAAAACTAGAAGAGATTGATCAGTGCGCCATGCCTCAGGATCATTCCCATTTGTAAAAAATTAATTAGTCAGCCAGACAAGTGGCACAGCGATCGCATAAATATAGACTAAGCCAATGATGATGTTACGTATATACTGATACGTCTGCGATTTATGTCATCGCCCTCTGATCACCCATTGAGAATTGAACTTAGGCTCCCGTCTTCCCACCCTGAACTACTGGAAGGGTTGGATATATGGTTGCGTTTGGGTCTAATATCAGACACTCAAGTTAAGCAAATATGTCGAGATTACCTTGTTTGTCGGATAGAGTTACAATCCCAGACTGTCCGGGAACCAGAAAGGGTAGTTGCAACTATTAGAACACCAGAAAAGCCTTTAGTTGCTCAGTTACCAGAAAAACCCAGAAAACAACCAAAAGAAGCGACACAACCCAACATCGCTACCAGAATGTTGCAGTCGCTAGGAGAGGAACTAAGTGTTCGTTGGTTATTATTTCTAGGTGTATTCTTAGTTGTAATTTCATCAGGTGTACTAGCGGCTAGTCAATGGGAGAGATTCCCAGCTTCTGGACAGTATGGGGTTTTATTGGCTTATACTTTGAGTTTTTGGGGCTTTAGCTTCTGGGCTGGTAGACAAAATAACTTGAGATTAACAGCGCAGACATTATTGATTGTCACATTGTTATTAGTACCAGTTAACTTTTGGGCAATGGACAGTTTTAGGTTGTGGCGTAATCCTTTAGATTGGTTAACAGTAGCGATCGCCGCCCCGATATTAACGGTAGTAACAGTATTGCTATGGAGAAATCGCACAGTTATCACCAATTTCCCCAGAGGAAAATTACCGCTAGTAAATGTTCTAGGGTTGAGTTATTTGCATTGGGGGTGGAAGTTACCAGGATTTCCCTTAATTGCAGTTTATGTGGCGATGATCACTACAACCATCATCACAATTTATCACAGTCGTCGCCAACCTATACCTTTAGCAGATGAAGGTGAAGCATCCCATAAACCAATTATCAATATATATGCTGCCTTCATTGTTTATGCCTTATTACTTCTGCTATCACGGGCGATTTTCGTTGCTGGGGTGGAGATTACCCAATTAGGTTTAGCCATTGGTATTTGTGGTTGGTTAACAACTTGGCTAGCACAGCAAGAAAGACAAAAACAAACATCCCCCATATCCCCATTTCCTTGGGAAAAACTCGGCGGTATTCTCCTCTTGATTGGTTGGCTAGTAGCAGTCATAGAACAGCCAGCCCAAGCGATCGCCGTCAGTGGCTTGATTTTATGGGTGGGAGGAGTGCGCCTATATAGATACAGCTGGCGAGGTGACTTAGCCTTGATATTTGTCGTCGGTTTACAGGCGATTTGGCTAGGTTGGCGATTAGTTCCCTCTGGATTCAAGCAATTAGCGATCGCCGTTGGCACCCAACTTACCCAAGCGCAAAATGAACCTTGGGCGTTAATCAGTATTGCTTTATTTCCTTATATAGTTTTCATGGTGGTGCTGACAGAAACCCTGCATCATTACCGCAAGCGTGAGGTTGCACAGTTTGGCGAATTTTTAACACTGCTACTGGGTACTTGTCTAACAACGATCGCCACAGTTAATCCTACCTTGCGATCGCTCAATTTGTTGTTATCCACCACCACCTTAGCAGTCATCAGCAAACGTCGTTCTCCTGTACCTGTTCCTTTGGTATACCTGACTCACGTTGGTGGATTGTTAACACTTTGTTCAATTATCGATAAACTCTTACCCAACCTAGATTTACATATTTGGGCCAGCATTTTCCTCCTGTTGATGTTGGCAGAGTGGGTGTATAGTTTGGGTACGGGATTATGGCAACGTAGTGGCTGGTATATCGGTTTAGGGCTAGCTGTTGTTAGTTTTTGGTTATTGTGGAATAATGCACAGCCTATCTGGACGGGTGGCGTTGACAGCCAAGCCCATTGGAATGTGATTTGGTTAGTTACACCCATAGCCCTGACAGCTTTAGCCAGTCGCACAACAGACCATCATCGTACCACCAATAGTCTTTTAAGCATCCTCACGGTAGGGATGGCACAGTTATTAACCTTACCCTTACCTGGAACCAGATTGATTAGTTTGGCGGTGAGTACAGGTGTGATGTATGCCAATAGCCGCTACCTACCCAGTCCGCAAGTTGCAGGAGTTACCATTGGTTTTGGTTTAACCTTCATTGGGGCATTGCTATGGGAAGTTTTACCGCGTTTTACATTTGCAGGATGGTGTGTTGCAGGTGCGATCGCTACCTTAAGTTTATGGTTAGGACGCACAGTATTACTACGCCGTAACCAAGAATTAGCCAGTATCTATGCAGATGCAGCAGATAAATGGGCGATCGCCTTATGTGGCTTAGAACTATTAAATCTCACCCGTCATTCCCTAGTTGTTTATCAAGGATTTGAAGCTCCTGGGATTTTATACTTAATTGCTACAGCCATCACCTTAGGGGCAATTACTTATCGTTATTGGCGACAACCCACAGACTGGGCATTTTATGGGATTGGTTGGTGTGTAGAGTTATTGATTGCTGAGGTTTTGGGATTTGGAGAACGTTCAATTATTCGCGTAGCCATTGCCAATATCGCCTTGGGTTTATTCACCCAATTGTTAGGCGAGTGGTGGCGACGACGTTACCAATTAACCAAACTACCCAGTAGTTTCCACATCTTGCCTATATTTTATGGTTTATTTAGTGTACTGCTGCGGTTTAACACCTTTACCGATTGGTCTGGGTTGTGTTCCTTGGGTGTAGCCTTAATTTTCATTGGTGTAGGGCGACGTAGCCAAAACTTGAAACCTCTACTTTACTTAGGGATTATTGGTGTATCGGTCTCAGCTTATGAGATGTTGTTCTATCAAATGTCACAAGCCTCCGGTGGTGGTTTAGGTGACGGTTTAATTGCGATGGCTGCTTTGGGTACAACTATTATGTCTGCCTACCGCATCCTCACCCCTTGGCTGATAAATTACCTACTTCTCAGCACCCAAGAACTGAAACTCATCGCGCATCTACACTGGGCTTGGAGTAGTGCTTTACTAATGACAGCAATTACTCTACCCATCCAAGTTAATCGCCTTGTGGGGCTGGGAACGGGAGTATTTTTAATTACCTATGCCATCCTACAAGGTAGAACCAAACCAGATGAACCAGTTTCCCGTGTTTTCGATCGCATCACCACCGCAGACTTATGGGTTTACCTCGGCTTTGTATTAATAGCTGGGATGAGAGTGTATTGGCGGGAAACTGCCGTGGGGCAAATAATCACAGGGGTTTTAGTGCCTTGGAATGGTGCGATCGCCTGCGTATTTGCTTATTTCTTATATATCTTACCGTGGCAAAGTTGGGGATGGTCACAAAAACCTTGGCGACAAGCCGCCTATATTGTGCCACTGGTAATTTTAGGAGAAACCAGACTCTACGTTCACCCACTCACTCTACTCATAGCCGCCGGCTTTTACGTCTTTTTAGCCAAAGTAGCCGAGAACATCCGTTTTACTTATATAAGTGTGGCGTTGATAGATTGGGCGCTATTTTCCTGGTTGCATCAGTTACGCCTCACCGATAACTTATGGTACGTCACAGTTATTGGTTTATCACTGCTGTATATTGCCCAAGTCGATCCAGAACTGATCCAGCCAGAATCTAAACTCACTCGTCACAGCCTCCGAATATTAGGTAGTGGCGTAATATGTGGATGGGCAATCCTATTTCACCAAAATGCACCCCTTATACCTGGAAGTTTCGCCTTAATTGCCATTTTTACTGGATTAGCTTTAAGAATCAGAGCCTTTCTCTATGTTGGTACAGCCACGTTTTTCATCACCAGTATTTACCAGTTAGTAATTTTTAGCTTACGTTACCCCTTCTTAAAATGGGTTGTCGGCTTACTTGTTGGTATTGCCCTAATTTCCATCGCCGCCAACTTTGAAACCCGCCGCGCTCAACTAAATTCCATACTTCGCAACACCACCAATCAATTTGACGAATGGGAGTGATCAATTCACAATTCACAACTTGCCAGCCAAAGATTAATTTTTCTACAGACGCGATTAATCGCGTATATTCTCACACTACTTACCATGATTAGTTCTTGGAGATGAGAGCGATCGCTCTCATCTCCTTTTTCTCTGCCGTATCCACCTTTAGCAATCAGGGTTCCTGAATAAAAAGGACGAAAATCAGCAACGGGAATCGCTTTCCCACCATGTCGGATATCTGCGTCTGATGCTTCCATCAAGTGAAGATATCCCAAACCAAAAAAGTTAAGGGACTTCCAACTAAAAAAATATACAATCACTGTGGTAAGCAGGGGAGGCAGGGGAGGAAGAATACAATGATCATATTTGCTCTGACCCGTTGAATAATTTATTTTCTAAGTAAGTCGATGCAATAAAACCAAACTATGTAAATAAAAGTAAATAAGGCTCAAACTCTTTCTCCCCCTGCTCCCTGCCCCCTGCCCCCTGCCTTATCCCAACAATATTTATTTACGCCGACCTACTTAGAAGTCCCTAAGTGCAGCGATCGCATAGCTAAATAGGGCTTTGGGATCAGTATTATGGATATCGTTAAAGGTGTTGCTTGGTGAAAGCTTAATACCTACCCGATCTGCCCCCCAAACACTAGATACAGCCTCCGTCACTTCCAAGAGAAACCGCACCCGATTTTCTATATGTCAATTCCAGGGGCAAGTATCTACTGAGTGATACGATGCAAACTTCAACATGAACCCAAAAATAAGTATATTGTTATACGTATTTACTTAGTTGGATATATTGCTTTTATTTAATCTTCAGTAGAAACTATTAAAGATTGAGTAAATTAAATGATTTTTTAAGTAAAAATTGTTCAAAAATAGTACTATTCGGGTGGTAAAAAAACTTACGTACTTAATTCAGCCAAATATTTTTAGTAAAAAATCATAAACTTATGGACACCGGACGCAATTCTTTGCCCGCAGGCTCCTTATGGATGAGTATTTTTCACAATCTGGCATCTCATTTAGCAGCTATGCGTCCCAAACAATGGACAAAAAATCTCGTGGTATTTGCTGCGCCGTTGTTTGCCTTCAGTATCAATCTACAGTCCTTGCTAGGCGGATTGTTTGCATTTATACTATTTTGTTCTGCGTCCAGTGGTTTTTATCTCATTAACGATATTGCCGATGTCGCCTCAGATCGTCAACATCCTGTCAAGTGTAAGCGGCCAATTGCGGCTGGGTTGGTGAGTATTCCAGTAGCAGTCGGGATGGCATTGTTGTTGCTGGGTGGAGCTTTGAGTATCAGCTGGTGGCGATCGCCACAGTTAGGTGCAGCAATTACAGGGTATGCAGTTTTACAAGTTGCTTATAACCTAAAACTCAAACGCCTAGTGATTTTAGATGTAATTGCGATCGCCACCGGATTTGTCTTACGTGCTTTTGGTGGTGCGGCGGCAACAGACATTGTTTTATCAGCTTGGTTTTTACTTTGTACAGCAATGCTGGCGTTATTTTTGGGCATTGAAAAACGTAAAGCCGAATTGCGTTTGGCAGAAATTCAAGGTACAAAACTCCGTGCTGTACTCAAACGCTACTCCTTACCCCTTTTAGGACGGATGGAAAGCGTAGTAACTACAGGTACAGTCCTCGCTTATGCTCTTTGGAGTTCAGGGCCAGCTTTACGTGGCGCATCAACTCCTTGGATGCTAATAACCTTACCATTCGTACTGTATGGTATTTTCCGCTATCAACTTCTCAGCGACCCCCAAGAAATTGCCCATGAAGGCGAAGATCATCTAGAAAAAGGTGGACGCAGTGAAAGACCGGAAGAAGTCTTGTTAAAAGACAAAGGAATTCTTTTCACGGTAATTGGTTGGATCTGCACTTGTTTTGTAATTCTATGGTTAAAAAATCAGGGAATTATTCAATAATTGACCATGAGATGGGTGTTATTTGAATTCGGAGCAAAGCGACGTGACGCATATCAAAACTTGGTTGAGTAAACTGCATTACTCAACCTCCATAGAACAGCCTGATAAATTACCAAAACAAATCCTGACTTTAGCTGAAATTAAAATTGACTGGCTCAAAAATGTGGGAATTCGAGGTGTTATTCTTGACCTAGACAACACCATCATTTCAGAAGACGATCGCTACCTTTCTCCTTGGGCAGAAGATTGGATAGCCGAAGCCAAGTTAGCAGGCTTAAAGCTTTTTATCCTCTCAAATGGGAAACGTCGCTACCGCGTTAAATATTGGTCACATCGCCTTGATATTAACGCCATCAGTCCAGCCAATAAACCTTTTCCCTCAGCATTTCGCAAGGCCATAACTCAGATGCGCTTGCCATCAAAAAATGTCCTAGTAATTGGGGATAGTTTACATACAGATATTATGGGGGCAAAGCTTTCTGGATGCCCTTGTATTCAAGTTGCTAGTTTACCCCATCCACCGCGCTGGTGGGAAAAATTAGCAGGTAAATGGGTACAAATACCTTATCCAAAGGGTAAAGAATTATGGGAATTTGAAGGAGCGTTTGGGTATAAAATCTTTTTGTAAATAGCTGAGTAGAAATGAAAGTAATTTACTCTATTTAAATCAAACTATATAATAAATTTCCTAAATTAGTATTTATGAATAATCCAATTATCTTCGCTTTATTAATTCTCACTACAGTAGGTTTAAATACACTAGCACAAACCCTATTGAAACTAGGCGCAGGACAGAACCCGTTAAATTTATATTTAATAGGTGGGATTTGTTGCTACGGCTTAAGCACAATTTTTTATGTATTGGTTTTAGGGAAACTAAACTTATCCATAGCCTACCCATTAGTCATCGGATTAACTATTGTTCTAACCACAATAGCCGGGGCTGTAGTTTTGCGAGAAAAAGTTTTAGTTTCCCAATGGATAGGCATAGGTTTGTTGTTGAGTGGAATTAGTGCGATCGCTTTAGCTAAACCCTCTTAGTTTAATCCAAGCGATCGCTTTCACTGGCTCTAGGCGTACAAAGCCTTCACCCACTGCCATTCTAGGCTCAAACCCTCCCGCAAAGAAACCTTTGGTTCATATCCTAAAATTTTCCGTGCCTTAGATACATCAGCAGCCGTGTGACGTGCATCACCCATTGCCTTTTCTATGTGATTTCTCTTAATTGGCTGACCAACAATTTGTTCCATTGTGTCTAAGACCTCAGCCAAAACCACCCTACTACCACCACCAATATTAAAAATTTCTCCTACAGCAGTTGGTACACTAGCAGCCGCTAAATTGGCCGCTACAGCATCGCTCACAAATGTAAAGTCACGAGTTTGCTGTCCATCTCCGTAAACAGGAATCGCCTCATCCTGTAAAACCGATTTAAAAAACTTATGGAAAGCCATATCAGGGCGCTGTCTAGGGCCATATACAGTGAAATAACGTAGAGCCACAAACGGCACACCGAAATTTTTGTGATACAGTCCACACAAACGCTCTGCGGCTAACTTAGTAATGCCATAAGGAGAAACCGGTTGCGGAGGAATTCCTTCGTGAGTAGGTAAGGTTTCCGCATCCCCATACACACTAGAAGTAGATGCAAACACAAACCTAGTTAATTGTTGAGCATCCTTAGCTGCTTCCAACAAAACTTGTGTAGCATTAATATTACGCTCAGTATAAGCACGGAAACCTTTACCCCAACTTGCCCTAACTCCCGCCTGCGCCGCCTGATGGTAGACCACAGTCACATCTTGGAGGAGAGAGGGCCAATCTAGAAACTGAATATCTCCTTCAATGAAAGTGAAGTTAGGCGACGATTGTAAATAGGCGATATTTTTACGTTTTAACAAGGGATCGTAGTAATCATTCACTTCATCAATCCCGATTACTTCTTCACCTTGTTTTAGGAGGGTTTCTACCAGGTGCGAACCAATAAATCCTGCTGCTCCAGTAACTATAATTTTTGCCATGTTACCTACTTTATTCTTATTTTCTTAGTTTCTATAGGAATCCGATTTGATTATTGAACAAATCTAAGTATTTGTAGGGTGGGCATTGCCCACCGTATCATTATTTTGGTGGACATTGACCACCATACCTATATTTCAAAAATCAAGTACGAATCTCATATATTCACAGGTTAATAGTGACAATGATGTTACGTCATTATTTCCTAGTTATTTTTAAAACAATTATTCTAAATTTGACAATTGATTATGGGATTGGGGATTGGGGACTAGGGATTGGCTCACAAGTGTAGGTTTTTTAACAAGTAGTGAGTCATGACTCTCAGGCTAACGAGAAAATCATCATTTCATTAACCCTGACCGAAGAGGCGGAGGGGCAGGGAGCGGGGAGCAGGGGGAGTAATCCCTGCCCAGTAGCCGTGAAGCGGAGCGGAACAGGGGTACAAGCCCCGTCCTTCTAGGACGCTTATACGGGGAGGAGTCCAAGCTCCGTCCCGGTCTTCCCCCTTGCCCCCTGCCCCCTGCCCCTTTTCCTCTTCTTGACACCCCTACACCCCTAAACCCTGACACCCCTACACCCCTACAATTCCCCACCATAGGACTTGCATCAGGGTCAGAATTGGTGAAAAATTGATCCGCGAGAGTCATCAGTTACTCTCGCTTCGCCAGAGACGCAAGAGGGAATCAGTGAAAGTTTTAGTTGTCGGTAACGGGGGACGTGAACACGCTCTAGCGTGGAAACTGTTGCAATCACCGCAAATTGAGCAAGTCGCCTGTGTACCAGGAAATGGGGGTACGGCAACTTTGGCACATTGCCAAAATGTAGCTTTAGCCGTGGACGATTTTGAGGGAATTAGTCAATATGCGTTGAATCAGGGTTTTTCTTTGGTGGTAGTCGGGCCGGAAGTACCATTGGCAAAAGGAATCACTGACTATCTACAAGAAAAAGGGTTGATGGTATTTGGGCCCAGCCGAGCTGGGGCGCAAATTGAAGCGAGTAAGGCTTGGGCAAAAGCGCTAATGCAGGAAGCGGGGATTCCTACCGCTAAGGCTGCGGTATTTACAGAGGCGGCAGCAGCCAAGTCATATATTCAGGCACAGGGAGCGCCTATCGTCGTCAAGGCCGATGGTTTAGCTGCCGGTAAGGGTGTCACCGTGGCGACAACAATTGAGCAGGCACAGAGCGCCATTGATGCCATATTTCAAGGGCAGTTTGGTAGTGCGGGTGAGTTTGTTGTCATTGAAGAATGTTTGACTGGGCAAGAAGTTTCTGTGTTGGCTTTGACGGATGGGCTGACAATTCGGCCCTTGTTACCCGCCCAAGACCATAAGCGGGTTGGGGAAGGAGATACAGGGGAAAATACAGGCGGGATGGGAGCTTATGCACCAGCGCCAATTGCCACACCAGAGTTAATGGCGCGAGTGCAAACAGAAGTTTTAGAAAGAGCGATCGCCACCTTACAATCTAAAGGCATTGATTATCGTGGTGTACTCTACGCCGGGTTGATGATTACACCTAATGGCGATTTTAAGGTTTTAGAATTTAACTGCCGCTTTGGCGATCCAGAAACACAAGTTATCCTCCCCTTATTAGCCACCCCCCTAGAAGAATTGATTCTGGCTTGTGTACAGCAGCGTTTAGGGGAACTACCGCCCATTGCTTGGCAGGGGGGAGCATCCGCCACCGTCGTAGCAGCTGCCGGCGGCTATCCTGGGGATTATGAAAAAGGCCAAGTCATTACCGGCATTTCCCAAGCAGAAGCCACAGGCGCAACGGTATTTCATGCAGGCACAACATTGAACGCCCAACAACAGATAGTCACAAATGGCGGCAGAGTCCTAAATGTTACAGGAATCGGAGAAAATTTCCAACAAGCCCTCGCACAAGCGTACACTGGAATTAAAGCCATAGACTTTTCGGGCATATATTACCGGAGAGATATTGGTTATAGAGTCAATAGTTGATAGTCCAAAGTCCATTGTTAACTGTTGAGTAATAACAACTAACAACTAACAACTGACAACTGACTAATGACTAATGTCCAAAATAACTGTTAATTTTTAAGTTGTTGGGGTTCATAACCAAAGCTACTAACAACTTTATTAGAGATGCTGGCGCTGTTAAAAACAATTCGAGAAGCGATCGCCAATTGGTGGTCAGAGTTCACACTCCAGACTAAACTGTTAGCCGCAGCCACTTTGGTGGTTTCCCTGGTGATGAGCGGTCTCACCTTTTGGGCGGTAAACACAATTCAGCAAGATGCCCAAGTGAATGACACCCGTTTTGGGCGGGATTTGGGTCTACTTCTGGCTGCTAATGTTGCACCCCTGGTTGCAGACCATAATCTAACTGAAGTTGCCCAATTTTCCCAACGCTTCTACAGCAGCACTTCTAGTGTGCGTTATATGCTCTACGCTGATGAAACGGGGAAAATCTTTTTTGGCATTCCCTTTTGGGAACCAGAGGTAGAAAACTCCCTCTCAATTGAGCGACGCATACAATTACCAGAAGAGTACCCTGGTGACGGCGAAAAGCCAATGGTACGGCAACACATGAGTCCAGATGGAACGGTGACTGATGTGTTCATTCCCCTAATTGCCGATAAAAAATACTTGGGTGTGTTGGCTATTGGCATCAACCCCAACCAAACAGCCGTTATCTCCACCAATTTTACCCGCGATGTCACCATTGCGGTTTTTATTACGATTTGGGTCATGGTGATTTTGGCAGGGGTGGTTAATGCCTTGACTATCACCAAACCGATTAAAGAATTATTGGTAGGGGTAAAACAAATCGCGGCTGGTAATTTTAAGCAGCGTATTGATTTGCCCTTGGGAGGCGAATTAGGAGAGTTAATTCTCAATTTTAACGAAATGGCAGAGCGCCTAGAGCGCTATGAAGAGCAAAATATTGAGGAACTAACAGCCGAGAAAGCCAAGCTAGAAACCTTAGTTTCCACCATTGCCGATGGTGCTGTGTTGATTGACAACAATATGCAGGTGATTTTAGTTAACCCCACAGCCAGACACATTTTTGGCTGGGAAGGTGCTGATGATGTGGTGGGTAGTAATGTGTTGCATCACCTACCGCCGACGGTACAAATGGAAATCACCAGACCACTATACGAAATGGCAGCAGGTGAATGTGATAGCGCTGAATTTCGCCTGACTCTCAACCAACCCAGTAACCGCACAATTCGCATTCTTTTGACTACAGTCCTCAATCTGCAACGGGAAAGCATCAAAGGTATTGCCATCACGGTGCAGGATATTACCCGTGAGGTGGAACTAAACGAAGCCAAAAGCCAATTTATCAGCAACGTTTCCCACGAACTGCGAACGCCTTTATTTAATATCAAATCTTTTATTGAAACCCTCCACGACTACGGCGAAGACTTGAGCATAGAAGAACGCCAGGAGTTTCTGCAAACAGTTAATCATGAAACCGATCGCCTAACTCGTCTTGTTAATGATGTTTTAGATTTATCTAAGTTGGAATCTGGTCGTAGCTACAGTTTCGATGGTGTAGACTTAGCCCAAGCTATTGAACAGACACTACGTACCTATCAACTCAACGCTAAAGATAAAGGTATCGAACTCATTCAAGATGTTGCCCCTGGCTTGCCACTAGTCTTAGGGAATTATGATTTACTATTACAAGTCTTAGCTAATTTGGTCGGCAATGCCCTCAAATTCACTCCCTCCGGTGGTAAAATAGCCATCCGTACCTACGTATTACACACTAAATCCAATTCCCCCAATCAGCCTACCCAAGTGCGGATAGAAGTTGCTGACACAGGTATTGGTATTGCCCCAGAAGACCAACAAGCGATTTTTGACCGTTTCTTCCGGGTAGAAAACAGAGTTCACACTTTAGAAGGCACAGGTTTAGGGTTGTCGATTGTGCGAAATATTGTGGAACGACACCGCAGTAAAGTAAACCTAGTCAGTGAAGTAGGGGTAGGTACTACTTTTTGGTTTGACTTAATTTTGTTTGAAGACGAAGCACCGAAAAAGATGGCGGAGTCTGGTGAGGAGAAGGCAGTATTGCCAGCTAATTAGGAAGCTAATCAAGGCAACATCGGAAATAGGATAGAAGAAAACTTAGCACTTTGCTATAAAATCCTTCTGGGGAAAATTCTATGCAAAGGTGGGGATTTAGATGGACTGCATTCACTTAACGGAGATTCGCTGCTATGGCTACACCGGCTACTTGCCAGAGGAACAGGTGTTAGGACAGTGGTTTGAGGTGGATGTCAAGTTATGGTTAGATTTATCCGCAGCTGCTAAGAGTGATGAGATAGCCGATACTCTTGATTATCGCAGCGTCATTAGCTTAATCAAAGACTTGGTGAAAACCTCTAAGTTTGCTTTAATAGAGCGTTTAGCTGGTGCGATCGCTGATTCTATTATCCAGCAGTGCCATGAGGTAACACAAGTCCAAGTTAAACTCACCAAACCCGCCGCACCCATTCCCGATTTTGGCGGCAAAATTAGCATTGATTTAACGAAAACTAGGACTAAGTGAAAGGATACAGTAGAAAAACTAATGACAACTGACCCTTACGGGTACTCTCCGAGAACCCCTCCGGGGAACGGCAGTTGCTTTAAGTCGGGGAACCCGACGACAGTCGCTTCAAGTCGGCAAAGCCGCCCACAGCGCTGTCTCCCCAACGCACTGCTTCACAACTGACAATTGTACAGACGCGATTAATCGCGTCTCTGACAACTGACAACTGACCATTGACCAATCAGATAATCTAAACTCAAGGTGAGACCGATTATTTGCAGATGCTTTTATGTCCTCTAGTTTAGATTCTTTACCACCTGCACTTGCTAAACTTGTCCAACGCTTTCAACGTGCTACCGACCCGAAGCGCCGTTATGAACAATTGATTTGGTATGCTCAAAAGCTGCCAGAGTTCCCAGAAACTGGTAAAGTCCCGGAAAATAAAGTTCCTGGTTGTGTTTCACAAGTTTACGTGACCGCACACTTAAATGATGGTCATGTTGCGTATGAGGGAGACTCTGACTCTCAATTAACTAAAGGATTACTTGCGTTTCTCATTGAAGGGCTAAATGGACTGACTCCCACAGAAATTGTCCAACTAACTCCAGATTTCATCCAAGCCACTGGTTTAAACGTCAGCTTGACACCTTCCCGCGCCAACGGATTTTACAACATATTTAAAACCATGCAAAAAAAGGCGCTGGAATGTAAGTTAGAACCATAGGGCTGATGATGGAAAAATTATGTCTACCAATGTGTTATCCACCTCTGATCCTACTGGGTTTGGTGGAGTAGTTCATGAATTTCTCTGGCAGTGGGAAGGTCAACCATTACGGGTGGTGTATGAAACCCTTGGTCAAGGTTCACCACTTTTACTATTACCAGCTTTTAGCAGCGTATCTACCCGTTTGGAAATGGGTGAAATGGCTAGGTTACTAGCTCCCCATTTCCAAGTAGTCGCAGTAGACTGGCCAGGATTTGGAGAATCTTCTCGCCCCAGTTTAGATTACAGACCAGAAATTTATCAGCGATTTTTAGAAGATTTTGTTCAGGCTGTTTTTTCTACCCCAATTACTGTGTTAGCGGCTGGTCATGCGGCTAGTTATGTGTTGCGACTAGCACAAAAACAGCCAGATGCTTTCTCAAAGATTGTTTTAGTCGCACCCACATGGCGCGGCCCCTTGCCAACGATGGGGGCAAGTCAGCAGGTAGCTGGTATCGTGAGGGGATTAGTGCGATCGCCCATTGTTGGACAAATCCTCTACAAACTCAACACTACACCCTCATTCTTAAATTTCATGTACCGCCGTCATGTTTTCACAGACGCGGATAGACTCACACCCGCTTTTATCGATAAAAAGTGGCAAACAACTCAAAAACCAGGAGCCAGATTTGCTTCTGCGGCTTTTGTCACAGGCAATATTGACGCTGTACACAATCAATCTGATTTCCTCGGACTAGTCCAGTCTTTATCTGTACCCCTGATGGTAATTATCGGTGCATCAAGTCCACCCAAATCACGAGAAGAAATGGACGCTGTAGCTGCAATCCCCGGTGTGCAAAGCGCTGTAGTTCCCGGTTCTTTAGGACTGCATGAGGAATACCCAGCAGCTATTTTCACCGCCATTGAGGATTTTTTATTTTAGGGGTGTAGGGGTTTAGGGGTGTAAGGGTGTAGGGGTTTAGGGGTGGACAGGAAATGATTACATTCGATTGATCAATTATGGCTGTCGCCAGTAGTGTTAGGACATCAATAGATGATACAACCTAGACACAACAAGACTTTTAAGCCAGTCCCTAGTAACAACTTAGAGCGGTGTAGGTTGGGTGGAGGAACGGAACCCAACATTCTCAAGACTTTGTTGGGTTCTGCTATCGCTCCACCCAACCTACCATTCTCTTAACTGAACCGTATTAGAGTATAGCTAGGTTATATGGCACTGACGCACCCTACTAATAGTCCGGCAAACACCTTATTAGTCATAGATACCCGACTTTTTAAAAAAGTTGGGTATCTGAACACCCACAGGTTAAGCAAAGGCTTTAACTTACAGGCTGGTCACTTTAATTTTGATTTGAGAAAGTAATCAAGCATATCGCTTTCTTATTTGGCTTAAATGCTTTCTGTTTTCGGTGTTTTCCGCAAGCAATTAAGCATATTGTTTTCTCATTTGCTGTAAATGCTTTCTCATTTTGGTAAATCGCGTATTCATTTTGGTGTTTTCCGCAAGCAATTAGAGATATTGCTTTCTCATTTGCTGTAAATGCTTTCTGTTTTCGGCAATCACGCATTTATGACAAATATAATCTTTGTAACAAAAGCAATTACATATTTACTAAGATTCTCTGAAGATAATATTTCTGTTGTATTTAACAATGTGATGAAAAATTACTGCTGCTAGTTAATTTCAGCTTTCGGGGTAATGTAATAAAAAATTAAATCATTTTACGTATAACTTGTTAAGCATTTAATACATAAAATTCCACATTAAATTATGTATAAATACAGAAATTATTGGCAATTTTTCACAAAACTATAACTTGGGTAAAATTTCCGGTAACAAATGACCAGGAACTTTAGACAAAGCCAAATTTTGCCCTTGAAAACCTAATTCATTGTGAAAAGCCCGAATTGTTTTGACTACATAAGCAAAAGTTGCTTGATAAGCCTCTGGTTGCTTACTTAAACCGTTTAAGGCTTGTAAATGATTATCTAAAGCCGCTTCCAGATGATGCGATCGCCTGCTTTTATCTCCACTAAAATAATTATCAGTGACTAACTGATAATGGGCGAGTCCCAAGTTATTGTGGGTAGCAAATAAATCAAAGCTTAAAGATACACTACTCAAGGAATGGGCGAGAGCGATCGCCTCTTCATAAGCATTAATACATAAGGTCAATAACTTCTGCCTAATATCTTTAGTAGTTTGCGGTAAATTAGCCAAATGCCAATAAGCCGTACCTAAATTATTGTGAGTTGCGGCACAAGCATTAGGAACCATTGCCGCCGTGCGATATTTTAAAGCTTCTCTGTAGACATCAATGGCTAACTGGAGATTTTCCCCTGGTTGTTCGTACTGCGCCAAATTCCAGTAGGCAGTACCGACATTATTTTGAATCATCCCATATTTGAGGGGTTCATCTTGGGGGTTGTAGTGAGCTAGTGATTGTTTGTAGGAGGCGATCGCCTTTTTCAAATGCACCACCGGCTGATTATACTGAGCTAAATGCCAATAAGCCGTGCCTAAATTATTCTGACAAGCAGCATACTTTAAAGGATCTAATTCCACAGTCCGGTGGCGTAAAGCTTCGCCATAAGATACAACTGCCTGTTGCCAATTCTCCGCCGGATTGGCAAACCGCGCCAAATCTCCATAGGCTGTCCCCAAATTATTATGCACTCGTGCATAAGTATCAGGGTGTGTTTCTGGAGAAATTATTTTTAACGCTAACTCATAAAATTCGATTCCTTGCTCAATATAAGTTTGCCCCTCCTCTAAATTGGGTGGTGTGCGATAAAGCATCCAATAGAGAGTACCCAAGTCATTTAAGATATCGGGCAGTTGTGGGGAATTTTCGTCATAGCTAATAGACTCTTGATAAGCAATAATTGCTACCATCAAGTCTTCTAAAGTTGACTGTCCCCGCTCAATTCGCAGACGATACAAATTTCCTAGCTGATGATAAGCCGCCGCCAGTATCTCCCCACTAACTGATTGTGTGTGTAATTCCTCAATCTCCAACAGCAGTTCCTGTGGTTGCCAGTCATCCTCTGCTTCTGATGATATTTTTGTATTAATTGTTGCCAGCACTAACTCCGTTAATTCTTGGCTGACATGAGACAAAGACAAAATTGATGAACTATTAGCAGCATTAGACCTAACTGTAAGTTCCTGCGGCTTTTGCTGAGTCGGGGGTAATTCCGAAATTAACGGAGGGGTTTCTTCTTTTGGTTGTGGATGATTCCCCGGTAGTTCTGAAGGTAAGTCTACTTCATCCCCAAAGTTAAACTCTGTGGTAGATGGGCTTCTCACCTCACCTTCCATACTTAATTCGTCTAGTACAGACTGTTCAAGATTACCTAATTTCACGCTTCTAGAATTGGAAAAACGTTCTGGATGACCTGAATTTTGAGTTGTTGGAGTAGGTTCGCCGGCAAATACAAATACACCAGTCCGCCAACGCCAAAACTGCGGCGCTGATTGCTGAATAGCTGATAACCAAGGACGCGACACCCATAACAATACACTAGATTCAAGAAATCGGCTGGATTCTTGAGCAGCAAAAAACTGTTCACTTAAGCGCAGATAATGTAGAAATAAACGCTGACTGGCTACTGTTTGTTTGGTGAGTTGTTCCACACCCACAAGCTGAAATGTGGGTATGGGTAAAGGTTTTCCAGGGTTATCTTTTGATGCGCCTACAATTGGCGGCGGATAATTAGCCAACCACTGATTAATTTGAGCAATAGGATTAGGTTCATTTAAATTCAGCCGCAAAGTAACTAGTCTCGGATAAGCCGATGTACTCGCTTCCTGTCCATCTGATGGCTGATATAGTACCTGGCCGACAGGATAGGCCAAAGTAGAATGTAACCGCGCAGCTACTTGATTTCTTAGGTGTAAATCGTCACATACTGCCAAGAAAAGTTGTCGTCGCAAACCAAGACTAAGGGCAAGTTTGAGACGGTGATAGACTTGCCTATTCCAAGCAGAATTATCGGAGTGTCCAGTATCATTCACGCTCATGGTGGCTTAAGAGCCGAGTACTATTGGGGATTAGGGGATTGGGGATTGGGGATTGGGGATTGGGGATTAGGGAAATCTTTATCTTATTGATTCATCTTTCTCTGTTTCTACTAACAGTCAATAATCTGACTGCGTAAGTCCTAACTATAATCAGGAGGTTGATACACTGCTCAGGATAAATTCAGGATTGTTATACTTATTAAAATTTGCGTACAATTACATAGAAGTATTTTGACCATAAAAAATAAAAACAGGTTCTCAAAAAATTTAGAACCTGAAGTAATAATAAATAAATTTGTTAAATGTTTTATGCTCAACTGAGGCTGGAAACAGAGAAGGCGACGAAAATCAAACCGCCAACCAAAATTGTGGCGGCGACTCCTAAAATAACGTAATTACGCTTTTGCCCTGCTGTGGGAGGTTCAGCTTGATAAACTTTTGGCTCCCTGGCAAAGTTATTTAGAAGTCCGCCTTCTTCGTTTGTATAGGGCATGAATTATTTCCTTAGCTCTGATTATTTTATTTAATCTTATAAAGACCTATATCTTTTACTTACACAATTAGAGATAAATCGTTACATTTGGTTAGTTGTCGGTTGTCAGTTGTCAGTTGTCAGTTGTCGGTTGTCGGTTGTCAGTTGTCAGTTGTCAGTTGTCAGTTGTCGATTGTCGATTGTCATTACTTATTGGTCAACAGCCCAAAGCGATCAATATGGACTATGGACTATTGACTATGGACTATTGACTATGGACTATTGACCACTGACCACTGACCACTGACTACTAACTAATCGTACCTGTGACCGGTGAACTAGCACTGGCATAGGTTTTAATGGGCATTCTACCTGCGAGGTAGGCTAGACGACCGGCAACTGTTGCGAGGTTCATGGCTTGAGCCATTGCGGCTGGGTTTTGAGCAAGGGCGATCGCACTATTAATTAATAGGGCATCTGCCCCTAATTCCATCGCCTGGGAGGCTTCTGAGGGCGCACCAATGCCAGCATCTACCACGACTGGGATCTTGGCGTTTTCGATGATAATTTGAATGTTGGCGGTGGTTTTTAAACCCTGTCCTGAGCCGATGGGTGACGCTAAAGGCATGACTGTAGCACAACCGACATCTTCTAACCGCTTGGCTAGCATGGGGTCAGCGTTGATATAAGGTAAGACGGCAAAACCTTCTTTCACTAGTTGTTCGGCGGCTTGTAATGTACCAATGGGGTCGGGAAGTAAATATTTAGGGTCTGGTATAACTTCTAACTTGACGAAATTATTATCTTCCTGACCTAATAACTTAGCCATTTCTCTCCCCAAACGCGCTACCCGAATGGCTTCTTCTGCGGTTTGACAGCCAGCTGTATTCGGCAACATCCAAATTCTCGACCAGTCCAAGGCTTCGGCTAAACCTTCATGTCCTGGGGCTTTGGTTTGGACTCGTCGCACCGCCACCGTGACAATTTCGCAACCGCTAGCAACAACACTTTGCTGCATTTCTTCTATGCTGCGATATTTGCCTGTTCCCGTCATCAAACGGGAATGAAAGGATTTGCCTGCGATGATGAGGGATGAGTCTAGAGTGGGGAGTGGAGGGTTTTTGGCGTGTCCGTTGGAGAAGTTGGCGGAGTGGGTAAACATGGGGGTGGTAGATGCCTGTGTTTGAAAGCGTGAATAGTGGAAATGGGACAGTAGGGGGTCAGATTTTTGTTCTACGATGAAATCGGCTATGAGTGCGGCGGTTATTGGTGCTAGTAAGATACCGTTGCGATAGTGACCAGTAGCTAAGGTTAAATTGGAACAGTGACTAGTTCCTAAAATGGGTAATTCATCTGGAGTGGCTGGACGGAAGCCCCACCAAAATTCTTGAATGGGATAATTCTGTAACTGAGGATAGAGACGAATTGCGCCTTGCAGTAAAGTTTGAATGCCGGCGGGGGTGTTGTGGGGGGTAAAGCCGACATCTTCACTCGTTGCCCCAATAATAATAGAGCGATCTCGTCTCGGTACAATGTAAATATTTTCGCCAAATAAAACCCGCTTTAAAGGCAATTCCGGTACAGATTCCGGTACACGCACACGCAACATTTGCCCTTTACGAGGGGTTACGGGTAAGGGTAATAATTCATTTGCCCAAGCACCTGTGGCTAAAACATAGTGTTCGGCCTGAATGATACCGGTGTTGGTTTGGACACCTACTACTTGTCCCTGCTGTTGTAATAATCCTTCTACTGTAATTCCGTCTTTGAGTTCCACACCAAGGCTTTCCGCCGCCGCCCACAGCACACGCGCTAGTGCTTGATTATTCACTTGGGCATCCTCTGGATACCACCAACCACCAACCACATCCTCACCTAATCCTGGTTGATATTGATGAATAGCGGCTTTTTCTAACCAATAAGCGGGTGATTCTCCCTTATTTTCCTGAATTCTTACATCCTGGCGCTCCTGCCCTTCATAAACTGGCGCTAGAATGCCGCAAGGCCAGTAACCAGTGTTTAAACCCGTTAAATCTTCTAACTTGCTTGTCCATTCTGGATATAAAGAACGCGATCGCCAACATAGCGACTTCATCGCCTCATCTGTGATTTCCTCGGCATCCGGGGCTAACATCCCGGCGGCGGCGTGAGCTGCTGCTGCTGGGAAATCACGACAAAGCACGGTAACTTTTGTCCCGCGCAACTTAAGTTCAACGGCGATCGCCAAACCAATAACGCCGCCACCAATAATTACAATGTCCCTAGTCATTAGTCATTAGTATTTATATATTAGCTATTTACCATTAGTACATAACTAATAACTCATAACTTGTAACCAACGACTAGTACAAGTGGTGAGGGACTAGGGATTAATTTTGTTGACTAAATACTCAGTACTGTTCACTTAGGACTCAGCACTTCATTACCACAAAGCACGAATTGGTTCTTTTGTTTCGTTTGTGTCACCAGATACGGTGTCTCTTGATTGAACTTCTGTAGTACTAGGTTCTGGTGTATTGTCAGGAGATGATGAATCGGTGGAATTGTTATTTTGAGCCACACTGGTTCTATTACCAGTCGATCTACGCTCGTCCTGATTGCTGGTGCCTCTTTCTTCAGGGTCAGTACTAGTGTTGAAATTATCTTGCGCTACACTGGGTCTGTTTTCATTTGTCGTAGCATTGGTGCGATTGCGATTGGCTGAGGAGCTATTAACATTAATGTTAGCTGGGAGTACTTTCGATGCTTTGCCCCCTGGAGCATTATTACTAGTTGAAGTATTGTTACTAGCTGTTTGTTGCTGGCCACCCATTGGGAAGTTAATACCTAGCAATGTTCCCATGAGAATTGCCAAGCCTCCGGCCATAAGAATTAGCGGTGTCCATCTACCCATCTTGATTTCTCCTTGTTAACCTAACCTTCTGGTTGCCACACTACTTGAGAACCTTGACCCCAAAATCCGTCAAATTTTGTTACCTTTACATCACCTAATACCTGAGTCTGACAAGCTAAACGCAGGTCTTTTGTAGGAGAATGAGGAGGAAGCGATCGCCGTGCTTGATCTCGCCAATTCGCCACAGACACTTCACCTTCTACTTGGACAGCACAGGTACCACAACTACCAATACCCCGACAGTTTATTACCTTAGCACCGCTATTGTAGAGGTCAATACCACTTTTTAGCAGAACTTTGCGTAAATTTTCTCCGTTGTTGCACTCAATTGTTTTACCCTGAGCTAATACCTTAGGCATATTTTAATCAGCAAACTGGCGTTTTGTTGTATCTTGGCACATTGCCTTTAAAGTTGTCTCCAAAGTCTTAGTCTTATGACCAAAAATCCCTCTCCCCACATTTGGCTTTATGACACCACACTACGGGATGGCACTCAGCGCGAGGGGCTATCAATTTCTACAGAAGACAAGCTACGCATTGCCCACAGACTCGATCAACTAGGGATTCCCTTCATTGAAGGTGGATGGCCAGGAGCCAACCCTAAGGATGTTCAATTTTTCTGGCAACTTCAAGAAGATCCGCTTAAACTTTCACAAATTGTTGCATTTTGTTCAACTCGCCGCCCTCATACTCATGCCGCAGATGAACCAATGCTGCAAGATATCCTAGCTGCGGGTTCTAGCTGGGTGACAATTTTTGGCAAATCCTGGGATTTACACGTCACAACAGGTCTAAAAACTACTTTAGAAGAAAACTTAGCGATGATCCGCGATACTATCGAGTTTTTTCGCTCTCAAGGGCGACGCGTGATCTATGATGCTGAACACTGGTTTGATGGCTATAAGCACAACCGAGATTATGCTTTACAGACCCTCAAGGCGGCGATGTTAGCCGGCGCTGAATGGTTAGTCCTCTGTGATACGAATGGCGGTACTTTACCTCACGAAGTTAGTCAGATTGTGCAGGATGTTGTCAAAGCAACTAGGGACTGGGGATTGGGGACTGGGGAAGATTTAACCCAATTACCAATTACCAATTACCAATTACCAATCCCCCAAATCGGTATTCATACTCATAATGATTCAGATATGGCTGTTGCCAATGCCTTAGCAGCAGTGATGGCAGGGGCAACGATGGTACAAGGTACTATCAACGGTTATGGCGAACGTTGTGGGAATGCTAATTTATGTTCATTAATTCCTAATTTACAACTGAAATTAGGGTATAGCTGTATCACAGAACACCAGCTAGGGCAACTAGCAGAAGCCAGTCGATTTGTGAGTGAAGTGGTAAACCTTGCCCCTGATGAACACGCTCCTTTTGTGGGACGTTCGGCTTTTGCTCACAAAGGAGGTATTCATGTCTCCGCCGTGGAACGTAATCCCCTGACATACGAACACATTCAGCCGGAACAAGTAGGGAACCGTCGCCGGATTGTGATTTCTGAACAATCGGGGATTAGTAATGTGTTAGCTAAAGCCCGGACTTTTGGCATTGAACTAGACAAACAGACACCAGAAGCCAAGCAAATTCTTCAGCGCCTCAAGGAGTTAGAAAGTGAAGGATATCAATTTGAAGCAGCCGAGGCGAGTTTTGCTTTACTGATGTATGAAGCTTTGGGCGGAAGACAGCAGTTTTTTGAAGTGAAAGGCTTTCAAGTCCACTGTGATTTAGTGGAAGGCAAAGAAATGACTAATGCTTTAGCGACGGTGAAAGTCGCGGTGAATGGTAAGAACATTTTAGAAGCTGCCGAAGGTAATGGCCCAGTAGCAGCCTTAGACGCGGCATTACGCAAAGCTTTAGTCAACTTCTATCCCCAACTTGCCACCTTTGAGTTAACAGATTACAAAGTGCGGATTCTGGACGGTCACACAGGCACTTCTGCCAAAACCCGTGCCTTAGTGGAATCAGGTAATGGTTATCAACGCTGGACAACTGTTGGCGTTTCACCCAACATCTTGGCAGCTTCCTATCAAGCGGTTGTCGAAGGTTTGGAATATGGTCTGTTATTACACGCCCAAGCAGAGGCGGCAGTAAAAGCGTCTGGTTAGAGACGCGATGAATCGCGTCTGTACAATTGTCAGAGATGTGATGAATCGCGTCTGTACAATTTTCTCCCCCTGCCTCCCCTGCCTCTTCAAGTAAAGCTCTCCCATACCTGGGTCACGAGTTTACTTAACCAACGACGTTGTTGCTGGTCTAGTAATTGGTCATCTGCTAGCAATTGGGCTGTTAAGTCTTCTAATGATTGACCTTGCGATCGCACTATTTTTATCACTCCGGCGATCGCTGAGGCCACTAATTCTTCATCTACACGCTGTTGTTTTAAAGCAAAAATTTCTTGTGGGCTGTCTGGAATGGGATAATTCATGGCGTAGGTTTATAAAATTTCCAAATGAACAAAAAAGTTTGACAAATTATTAAAAATTCTTTACCGAATCTTTATAGAAACCGATAGGGCGGAGTTTATCGTACTTACTGCCTTTCGCATATCTGTCTTGGTGAGTAGATTGACGGAGATGTCAGGAAAACATGAAAGAAATCCTTTATTTAGAAGTGCCAATCACGGATACGGCGGTTGTGCGCTGTTGGCTACAAACAGAATTTGACCCAGGCAGTTGGGAGAAAATACTGACTCCAGATGGTTGTAGGCTGAAAATATCTAGTAAATATACAGCAAGTAGCACGAAAATTACCGAAAATTTACCTAAAGAATTTTCTATATTTTTGTGGTCAGTCCAAAGAACTACTTACCTCAAGGTTTTTCGTTGGGCAGATCAGCAATTACCCGGAGAAAAGGAACTTTTACAAAGCTTAACAACAGCCATTCGCCAGCGTTTTCCCCATCACTATCCAGAACCACCAGCGATTGATTTATCCCAACAATCAATTTTTGAGGCTCTAGCACCCCATTACCCCCTAACGGTTAAATATTTCCAAAAGATGCCCAACGGGGAATATGACCTGAAACGTGCTTATTGGTGGGAACAGCGATGGCGTGAAGGAGTTCGGAATCCTCAGCAGCCGCGTCAGGTGGTGTTTTCGCAGAAAAGCGATCGGGGGACTGGGAACTGGGAGCGGGAAAAGCCCAATCTCCAATATGACCTGATCTATATTGGTGGCGCATTGGGGGTAATCCATGCGGCGGTGATGGCAAAGTTGGGGTATAAGGTGTTGTTGGTGGAGCGTTTGCCCTTTGGACGGATGAACCGGGAATGGAATATTTCTCGTGATGAATTGCAAAGTTTGATTAACTTGGGTTTAGTGACAAATGCTGAGTTAGAAACTGTGATTGTCCGGGATTATAAGGACGGGTTTAATAAGTTTTTTGATGGCAATAACCCAGCAAAATTGCGATCGCCTGTCTTGCACACGCCCACGGTGTTAAACATAGCCTTAGACTCGGAAAAATGGTTGCAAATGTGCGGGAATAAGCTCAAGGCTGCGGGTGGCGATATTTGGGATGAGACAGAATTTATCCGTGCAGATGTCAATGATACACAAGTTGTTGTAAAAGTCAAAGATTTGCCCACCCAAACAGAAAAGCAAATAAGTGGACGACTGTTAGTAGATGCGATGGGAACAGCTTCCCCCATTGCTTGGCAATTAAATGGTGGTCGTGCATTTGATAGCGTCTGTCCCACGGTGGGCGCAGTCGTTGACGGGGGATTTGAGCCAGGGGTGTGGGATTCCCAATATGGAGATGTGCTTTATAGCCACGGTGATATTTCCCGTGGTAGGCAATTGATTTGGGAATTATTTCCCGGTGCGGGTGAAGAACTGACAATTTATTTGTTTCACTATCACGAAGTTAACCCCCAAAACCCTGGCTCATTGCTAGAGATGTACGAAGACTTTTTCACAATTTTGCCAGAGTATCGCCGTTGCGATATGGACAAATTGGTGTGGAAAAAGCCGACATTTGGCTACATACCAGGACATTTCAGTGTGGGGAGTAGCGATCGCACCATTGCCTTTGATAGATTAATTGCGATCGGTGATGCTGCTTCCCTGCAATCACCCCTGGTATTTACTGGTTTTGGTTCCCTAGTTCGTAACTTAGAACGACTGACCACCCTGTTAGATGTAGCCCTCAAACATGATTTATTAAAGTTCAGTAACTTGAACCTGATTCGCGCCTATCAAAGTAATGTCTCTGTCACTTGGCTCTTTTCCAAAGGTATGATGGTTCCCACCGGGCGATTTTTAGCCCCTCAACGCATCAACTCGATGTTGAACACCTTCTTTGGCTTGCTGGCAGATGAACCCCCAGAAGTAGCAGATAACTTCATTAAAGATAGGTGTGATTGGTTGACTTTTAACCGCCTAGCCTTGAAAGCAGCCCGGAAAAATCCCGCCTTGTTGTTGTGGATTTGGCAACTAGCAGGCCCCAAAGATTTGGTTAGATGGCTGGGGAATTATTTTAACTTTGGTCGCCACGCCTTAGTTAACGCCTTACTGAGTGCATGGTTCCCCCGCTTCGTTCTAAAAATTAAACCTTGGCTAGAAACTAACAACCCGGCATTATGGCTGCGACTATTAGCCATTAACTACGCTATCACCACAGGCAGACCGCGATCGCCCCAGCAATTCGCACAATTCAACTCAGAAGCCGTTATTCACAACCCAGAAGGGGCGAGGGGGTAAGAATTAGGGGTGTAGGGGTGTAGGGGTGTAAGGGTATAGGGGGAGAATTTTCCCAATCCCCAGTCCCCAATCCCCAGTCCCCAATCCCCAATCCCCAATCCCCAATCCCCAGTCCCCCATCCCAACAAACTAACTCTGATGACTCAAGCACTCGATCAAGTCGATTACAATACTCTCGATGCGGCCAAGCTTCGCTTTATTGAGGCCGCAAAACGTACATTGCAGTTTGCACCCGCCTATGGGAAAGTACCTCTTTCCGGGCTGGGGGGAAGTGCTAACGCCTTTAGTTTCAACCTAGCGCCCTATTTGCAAACGGGAACACCAGAACTTTTTGTGAGTCTTGTTCCTGAAGGTCTGGGTACTGCTGATGATGCCCGTCCTGATGACCTCTCGGAGGAGGAATTGCGACGGTTTTGGTGGAACATTGGCATCAAAATTCTCTCGTGTCTAACCAATGATGCTGCATCTTCGGGGATGCAAACGGTACTTCTGGGATTGTATTTACCCTCAAGTACCCCGGAAACCGTCTTCACATCTGCCTTTTTGGATGGGTTTCTGGATGGTGTAGTTGAGGGATGCAAACGCATTGGCTGTGTTTACATTTCTGGGGAAACGCCACAACTCAAAACTAAGATGATTCCAGGGCGGCTAGATATTGCCGGTTCTGTATTTGGTGTCATGCCTCCTGGTGTGGCTCCTATTGATGGTACACGGTTGGCTGAAGGCAATGCGATCGTTTTGGTGGAAAGTACCGGACTCCATGAAAATGGCTTTACCCCAGTGCGGAAACTAGCCGAATCACTCCCAGATGGCTACAGAACAAAACTACCCAGTGGGCAGGAGTTATGGGCGGCGATGAATGCGGCTTCTCATCTCTACACGCCACTGGTGCAGGCAGTGTTGAGTGAGGGTATTCGTCCTACCGCAATGGAAAATATCACCGGTCATGGATGGCAGAAACTTATGCGTTCAGCCAAACCACTACGGTATGTGATCGAAAAATTATTACCAGTTCCCGAAATCTTTCAGTTTGTCGAAAGTCAGCTAGAAGGTGGGAAAGAAATGATGCTTTCCGTATTCAATTATGGTACGGGGTTTGCATTTTATACAGAGACAGAACAAGATGGGGAGAGAATTGTTCAGCTAGCAAAAGAGCAAGGTTTAACAGCTGCGATCGCTGGTAGAGTGGAAGCATCCCCCACCCGTGAAGTTGTCATCACCCCATTTAACATCACATTAAAGGGAGAGTCTTTCGGCATCGCCAAAGGCGCATAGTCAAGTCGCTTCTCTACGAGACGCTACGCGAACGCTCCAATTCAAAATTCGTCTTGAAAAGTTTCCTACGGCGGGAAACCCGCCTACAGAACTTTTCGCAAAATTCAAAATTCAAATAGGACTGACGCAGTGTGACTAATTTTCTGGCTTTTTTGTCAATAGTCCATAGTCAAAATCCAGGTTTTTGGACTGTGGACTATTAGCTATTGACCATATTGACCATTAGGCTTGTTGAAATTCGGCAATTCCACCGACGCTAGAGACTTACGCCCCTTCCGTGGTCGCTGGGGATAAACCACAGGTGAAGGTGATTGAGTATCGTTAGCAACCTCATCAAATGAATCTGGCGCTAAGTCAGTCATGGGAAACTCCACCTCATTCATCGGTGAAGGGGCTGAATTATCCTGCTCTGGGACTTCGGCAGTTTTTTCAGTGGGAGAGACAGTAAAAGAAAATGAGGAATTAGTGGGAAAGGGGCTTACTTCTACCATTGGTTCCCATAACTGCTCTGGTGTTTCCTCTTCCTCGACATTAGTAGCCGAAGTTTCCCAAACAGTTGTGTCCACTGGCTGACTTTCTATAACTGCTTCGGATGCAGGTGGTGTTGCTGGTGTACCTCCAGCTTGGGAGGCGAAAAACATTTGAATGAGACTATCTATTTGCTGATCTAATTCTGCTGAACCCACAGATTGCGCCTCTTCAGGAGAAATAGGCGACTCATCTTCTTTTGGTGCGGGTTCTGGTGGCTGGGAGATTATTCGTATATCTTCCTTCTCCTTATCCTTCACTGGCCAGTTCCAGAGAGAAGGGGGATTAGGCATGGAGTAATCGCTGGTGAAAGGGCGTGGTGTTTTAGGCTCTTCCCAAGATTGATTAATATCCTCTTCTTGAGAATCTGTTTCTGCTGACCAAGGTTTTATCGGTTCGGCGTTGGGAAACAAAGAGCGTGCTTTTCTAGCAAATCGGGTTTTGTGGGGGACTGTATTGTGAGTGTTGCTAGTATCCGTCTCTGGAGATTCATAGTTAGGAATGGATGTCTCTAGACATTTTTCCAGCGCCGCTTTAAATTGCAAGGTCTGGCGTTGCTGTCTCATCAGTCGAGTACGCAATTCTCGACAAGCGTTTTCTGACTGGACGACTTGTTGGGACTGTTCACTATAGTTAGTTTGTAATAAAGAACACTCTCGTTCTAATTGAGCAATGCGCTGTTGACTAATTTGCAATTGGGCTTTATAACTATCAATCAGAATTTCTTGACGTTGAGTCGTTTGGACGGCAGTTTCTAACTGTTGGAACAGTGATTGAATTTGTTCTTGGGCTGCGGCTAGTTCTTGAGCTTGTTGATTGAGCATCGACTCAGTGACACTGGAGCGTCTTTTCTGCCACTGTAAAGCCTTTTCTGACTCAGCTAAGTCATCTTGTAAATGTTCTACTCGCTGGTATAACTGATTATTCGCCGCCTGCAATTCCTCATTCAATGCCAATAACTTCTGAAATTCAGTTTCTACCTGTGCTTGCTTTTCACCATCAGGTTCCACCACCCAATCCTGCTGTTGTGCATCTTGAGGAGAATCGGTTGTTTGGATCTCGTCCTGCTCATCTTCTGCTGGATTCAGGAGGGGCAATTTGGCATTAGTTGTGTTTTCAGAAGGCACAACTGTATAGAAAGGACAGTTTGTCTGTTCCGGTTGTAGTGAATTAGCAGAAGAATTAGGAGATTCCATCACAGCCCTATTATTTGAGGTGTTAGCTTCATTCATCACTCTTGAACCACCCACTTAAAAACGCCTAGCATGGCTACCGCTAGGATACTTTTCAAGTGCTTGGGGGTTGGATCAGCCAAGTTAGACTGCCCCTAACACGGGTAATTATTCATTGATTCAGTGTTCCCTATTTTGCATACGTAACTGATGTCGTTATAACATTATGAGCTTGCACCCCGTCAACCTTAGACTTGACGAGGGTTTCAAGTTCAAATGCTACAAATGTATGCACCGCAGTACAGATACCTAATAAAGGTTTAAGGCTGCTTGGCTTTGATAAACAGTTATGTGGTAGGTGGCTCGCTGGTACAAGGTCAGAGGCGGGATAAATACTGTCTCTGTATATAATTTATCAAATGCCTAGCTCAGAAAAGTTAAAAATTGAAAAGGGTAAGAGTCGTTGGTCAGTTGTCAATAGTTTTCTTTTCTACCCCCTTACCCCCAGGACTGTTTCAGTCTAAAAAGGTTTGCCAGCAAGAGTCCCAACTCTTTCAACTCGGACAATAGATTTTAACCCAACTCAGTGATGTTAAACTTTCATTGTCTGGTCAAATGAAACAATAAACAGCATGGATGCCACCCATAAAGCCCAGGTCATTGCTAACGAGAAAAATCTCCTCTCAGCGATGAAAACAAATAACGTGGAACTTTTGGATAAACTGCTTCACGATGAGCTTCTGTTTAACGGGCCAAGTGGCGAAACGGCAACCAAAGCGATGGATCTGGAAAATTACCGTTCGGGAAACATCAACCTGCATACAGTTGAATCAAGTGATCTAATACTCAATGTGGTCGTGGACGACGTTGTTGTTGCCGTCACAGTAGAGATACGAGGAAATTATTTAGGGCAAGAAATTAATGGCAAATTCCGCTATCTCAGGGTTTGGAAGCTATTTGAAAACGACTGGAAAGTGATTGCAGGAAGCGTGGTTACGCTAAGTACCGACAACTGAAGACAATATATTTGGGAAAAATCTTCATCAAAAACAACATCCTTAATCCGAGGCTAACGATTCCCAATACCAAGTTTTCTTCCCAGAATGAAACAGTCCTGCCCTCACTTCCTGCTTCACGGTAGCCAACGGGGATGAAATCCGATGAAGGGTAGCTTTTCTGGTCTGATGGTACTGATAGCTGTGTCAGAAATGGGTAGTAGGGGCATTAGCCAAAGATTACTGGTGGCGATCGCTTCACCATCATCTGTTTTTAATTCTCTGGTTGCAGGTGCATTAGGATTGCTCTGGGGAACTACTTGGTCAAATAACAAGCCTAAACCATCTGGTGATAGGCTCATCTGCACGTTTCTTTGTTCTATGGGTAACACCAGCAATGGTTTTTGCTGTCCTGTTTTGAGGTCAATTGCGACTAAATAAGGTTGTTCTATGTATTGTTCTTGGGATACAAGCTGTGTCAGCAAGCAATAGAGGGTAGGTAAGGCTGGATCAAACTGGCAACTGAGGATTGAACCTGTGGTTTTCAATAAGGGTTTTTGGACACCTTGATTTGTGACTAAAAATAATTCTTTTGTGAAATCTGTATTAAATTTCACCATTGCTGCTTGAGAGCCATCTTTGGAGAATGCCTGTACTAGCCCAAATTGGGGCAGAAAATCTAGGGGTTTGCTGGCATCTTTTTGTAGTGGTAGAATGGCGGCTCCTTGCCCTTGGGCAACGGCTACGGCTTTACTGTCAGGGGTAATCATGAAATCTCCCCCAGGCTGGCTTTGCAGACGCTGTGGGACTGGTCTTTGTCCTGAGTTGCCGGTAGCGGAGATAAACCACAGACCAAAGTCACTAGGGTTGTTTCTATTTCCCCTTTGAATCACAATAGTTTCGCCATTGGGGGATAGGTCGAATTTCAGGTTTTGATAGTCTTTATTATCTAAAATTAAGTCGATTTTCCCTGCTGGTTCGGCTGGTGTATCAGATTTGGTGCTGATTCCGGTTGTGACTGTGTACAATTGCGCTGAAAGTAAGTCTTGATTGTTGGCAGCGCGAGCCGAGAATAAGATTTTTTCTCCATTGGGAAATGGTTTAAAATCCATCACAACTAAGTCTTTGGGACTAAGTACCTTTTTCTGTTCTAAAGACAAGTTGTACAGTACTAGCTGTCCTTGGTTTTCTTGATCGGCTCCAATGTAGAGAATGACGCGATCACGTGTACGAAATTGACTAGTAAAGGGCTGGATTACCCGATTTGTTTTTTCTTTTTCGGCAAACCTATCTTTAGCGCCCTGCAACTGTAATTTATAATTCGTCCCATAAGGAGCTGGTGTCAGCAGAGTATAAACCATCCGTCTCCCCGCCCAACTAAATTTCCCTGCTAAAGGCGGTTCGATTTTTAAGTTATCTTCTACGCTTTTGATATCCATTGGACGGCTAAAGGTGACAGCAAAAGAGGTGTCTTCTGCGCCGATTTGTTGATTTTCCCATGTAAAACTGCGTACACGAGAAGCAACCACATCACCTTGTAAGATTAGCAGTCCAATCAACAAACTCAAAATTAACATGAGAGCGATCGCCACGCGATCTAGTGGTTGGAGAAAGGGTTTGGTAGTCATTGGTCAGTTGTCAGTTGTTCGTTGTCAGTTGTTCGTTGTGGACTATTGACTAATAACTATATGGATTTGCTGGTTGGGGAATCTTTTTGATGGAGGTGGCGGCGATGGTTAATTGACGTTTACCGCTTAAGGTTTCGGTGGTCATCTTTCCTTCTACTTCTAACCAAGTGTCGGGAGAATACCGTTCTTGATTAGTTGCTAATTTAACTGGTAAACCTACAGGATAAGCATCGGCGGCGCAGCAGGTGAGGACAAATCTAGCGAGGAATATATATTCTTTGCCAATATCTGGGGGATGGATGACAAATCCTTGTACCTTGGCTTTTTGACCTGTATATGAATCTGGTTCGGGATAGACATTCACGGTGCGTACCCAATCTACAAGCGATCGCTCTTCTGGACGCACGGAGGCGCGGAAGGATTGGGGTTGTAGGCGCGAGGTGGTTAATAAATCTGTCACACCCCTCTGGAGTGCTTTATCACTGGCAAATACTTGCGGTGTAATAATCAAGCCTAAAATCGCTGTGAATAGCAGTAAGCCGCTACCCCAACCAGGAGCAAAAAAAGTGATGTGCTGGGGGTTGGGGGTGACATCACGAGGACGTAAGCGCCAAAGTTCTTTAGCTTTGGCAAAGCCAATAATTAATAAGACAACACCGGCTACAACCACCAATCCAAAATAATTGGGGTGAATTAATAAATTGAGCTTGCCAGTCAGCCAATATCTCAGCATTAATACGCCCCAGGCTGTAATTGCCAAGACATCCAGCCAAGAGAGCAGTTTATTTGGTACTTGAGATTTAGTCATTGGTTATGAGTCAATAGTCAGTGGTCAAGAAGAGGAAAAGGGGCAGGGGGCAGGGGGCAAGGGGGAAGACCGGGACGGAGCTTGGACTCCTCCCCGTATAAGCGTCCTAGAAGGACGGGGCTTGTACCCCTGTTCCGCTCCGCTTCACGGCTACTGGGCAGGGATTACTCCCCCTGCTCCCCGCTCCCTGCCCCTCCGCCTCTTCGGTCAGTAGTCAGTGGTCAATAGTCAGAAGAAGAACTAACGAAGGACACCTGACCACTGACGAAATATCAAATAACGTGCAAGTTAATGAAAAGGGTGAATAAGAATGTCAGTAGCCCTGCTAAGGCAAATAAGTAGAAGATTGTCTTGGGTTTGAATATGGATAACATCAAGCCGACACTTTTGATGTCAATCATGGGCCCAAAGACGAGAAAGGCTAATAATGAACCACTGCTGAAGGTGGCGGCGAATGATAGGGCAAAAAATGAATCGACAGTAGAACAGATGGATACTACTGCGGCTAACACCAGCATGACGAGAATTGAGGTAATCGGGCCAGAACCTAGACTGAGGATTAATTCACGGGGTGCTAGGACTTGAATAGCTGCGGCGATCGCACTCCCAATTACCATGACTGCACCCAACTCCCGCAATTCTTGGATGCTGTTATCTAGTAACAGGCGTAGTTTATCTCTCAACGGTTTATTGTTGCTGCTAGCTTCATTTGTCGGGGCTAGGTTAGCATCTAGTCGTGTTGGCACACCACCTGCTCGACCACCTAAAATATAAGTCCCAGAACGCAACATACTGGGGGTATTCGTGTCTTTTGTTGTGGAGTATTTACCCCGGCGTTTTGTTTCTGGTTTGGCTGGGGGATTAAATTTTAAATAACGAGCGATCGCTGGTTGGACTATGGGTTCTAAGTCTGCTTGAAAACTGAAAACAAAACCGATAATTGTGGCGATTAAGAGCGAAAATATCACACGTAAAACTACTATTTCTGGTTGTTCCCTAAATGCTGTCCATGTTGCCCAAATCACAATCGGGTTAATTGTCGGTGCTGCTAGTAAAAAACCAACCGCTACGGGTGTAGGTACTCCTTGCATCAGCAAGCGCCGCGCTACTGGCACATTTCCGCATTCACAGACTGGAAACAAAAAGCCGACCATACTGCCAACTAAAGCACCTAATAAGGGATTTCTGGGCATTTTTTCTACTAATTTGCGCTCATCTACAAAAAACAGCAGCAAACTGGAGAATAAAACCCCAAGCAGCAAAAAGGGCATCGCCTCGACTAGCAAACTCAGAAATATTGTGAAACCATTGTTCAGTTGATTCATGGGTGTCGCAGTCAAAAGCGCTGTGGATTTTTTAGGTTAAGCCTAGTCATTCTATAGAAACGGGGATCAAACACATTTAGTGACAGATCAAGATAAAATTTGGCAAATAAGTTAGTTCTGGGATTCTAGTTGAGTTTAAGCAATGTATTGATGCTGACGAGCCAGCGCATATTCATGTTTATATGGGTGAATTTACTGGCAATGAACATTATTATGATTGTTCTATTGTGTAAATAGTTCCGATATTAGCAGACTGGGTATAAAGTTACATAAATTTTCACTACCTAAGATTTATACTTACTGTCAATTAGCTCTTTAAAGTGTTAACTTCCGGGCATTTTCACCAAGTATTCATACTTTTTAAATAACGGGGGATCACTGTGATAATCGGTTATCAGCCTTATAACATAGCACTTGTAAAGGTTTTAGGCTGCTATTGGCTGTGAGTATTCCCATAAATTATTGTCATTGCTAACTTAACAAGTAAATCTTTTTGATCCTTGGGGCAATTTTTTTTTGCTTTGGTTGATTTTTTACTATAAAAACTTTCAACTTGCAAGCCCAATCTGCCAAAAATTGATTATGGGACTTCAGTAAAATCACAGTGGTAACATTATTTTATATTTAAGCATTTACGCTGAAAATATTTTTGTGTTACTTTGACTAAATTTAGCTTCAGTACTAAGCTCGGAAGCTAGAATGTTGGCTTATTTACTTGTCAGTCCTTGTATCTATCAGAGTCTCAAGTGTCACAAGAATTTTGTCCCCTTGTATCACCACCTACCGTATCTAGAGGTAGCGATCGCGATTTAGGTTTAGATTCCACCATTCAAGAACTACCAATGTACACTTTTCAGGTGGAAATTAGCCTGACTGGTGTGGAAGTAGCGAAGTATTTTGATAAATATCCCTTGTTACCAGGGGTAATTTTGCTAGAACAGGGAAAGTTTACGGGAATGATATCCCGACGAAGGTTGATAGAGTTTTTGATGCGTCCCTACGGACAAGATTTGTTCGCTAAAGAACCATTAGATGTTCTCTATCGTTATGCGCGTTTAGCGGTTTTAGTGCTGGCTGATACCACACCAATCTTGACAGCCATGCAACAGATATTAAGGCGATCGCCTGAATTTTTAGCAGAACCTCTAGTAGTACAAACAGCAGATAATTCCTACAGATTGCTAGATCCCCATGAATTGAATATTGCAGCTTGGCAAATTCGCGGTATAGAAACTCAAGTACGCTACGAACGCAGCCAAGCCCAAATGATTCAAAACGATAAAATGGCGAGACTGGGGCGGTTAGTAGATGGGGTAGCACACGAAATTTTAGACCCCGTAGGTTTTATTTGGGGTAACTTAACTTATATTTCTAACTACAGCCAAGATTTACTGAAGTTAATAGCTGCTTATGATGAATGTTTACCCTCTGGTTGTGCGGTAATAAATGATATTAAAGAAGAAATTGAATTTGATTATCTAGAAAAAGATTTATCTAAAGCATTAACTAGCGCTCGTTCCGGTGCAGAAAGACTAAAAAAACTCGTTACTAGCCTACAAAATTTTTGCCATATCGATGCAGTTTATCCTAAACCCGTAGACTTACACGCCTCTATAGACAGTATTGTAATTTTAATTAAAAGTCGTTTGAAAGGCGAAATTACTATTATTAAAAATTATGGAAAAATCCCCCCAGTATCTTGTTTTATAGGACAGTTAAACCAAGTATTGATGAATATTTTCAGTCACGCTGTCGATAGTTTACTAGATGAAACTGTGCGGCGGCAATTGCAACCCGATTGTGGACAAAATGTGAAGCAAGCAACTATAGAAATTACAACGGAAGTTATTTCTCAAGCAGCTACTAAACCCAACGAATTTGATTCACGCTGGGTTTCGATTTGTGTGGCGGATAATGGGACAGGAATGTCGGAGGAATTACAACAACAAATCCGCGAAAATTTCTCTATAGAAAAAAGAACAGAAAAAGAGACAAGTTTAGCCGTTAGTTATCGCATTATCACGGCGAGACACGGCGGTAAACTCAATTTCTCTTCCAAACTAGGCATCGGTACAAAATTTGAAATTTTACTACCTTTGCTCTAGTCAATATTCAATAGTTATTTGTTGTTCTCCTCGTCTCGATCCCTCTAACCGCCACTTGCTTCCCCCCAATCTCTGATAACAGAAAATAGGGCAGAGTAATCGTCATTGGCAAATGACATTTTCATGGTTGTTTGTAAAAGTCTCTGCACAGTTTCAATACTGCTGAGATCCAGTCCCAGGTATTGGGCTTCGGAAATAAACAAGTCGGTATCTTTGAGCAAGTGTTTTGTGGGAAAGTTAGGATTGCTATAATTGCCATCCAACATCCTTTGCAGCTTTTTATCAAAGGTAGGCGCATACAGCGCACTCTCCCTTAAGACTTGCATAAATTTATCTACATCAATACCTTGACGCTGCACAAAAGCTAAACTCAGGGCAAAACTAGTAGTTAAGGAAGCAATTAGCTGATTTAGGGCTAGCTTTAATCCCGATGCGGTTCCTACTGGCCCTATTAATAATGGGTCTGGGCCAAAATTCTTGAGTAAATCTAGGCAGCGTTCATATTGTTGAGGTTCAGCACCTACCATCACTGTCAGCGTACCCGCTTTGGCTTCGGGGATACTTCCTAATACTGGTGCTTCTATATATTCACCGCCACCACCCACTATGGAATCTCGAATCTCTTGGCTTTGGGTGGAGGTAATCGTTCCCATCTGAATGATGGTGCGTCCTTGGAGAGTCCGCCAAGAAGTATCCGAAAGCAACACATGATATATTGCTGCGGCGTTGGTCAGCATGAGGATGACACACTCAGCTTCTCGAATTGCGTAGCGGGGATGTGTCACCACTTCCGCGCCAGCTGCTTGTAATGGTGCTAGTTTTTCTGGGGTGCGGTTATAGGCAACTACCTCTATATTTGCTGCTAACAATCTTTGGGCCATTGGTAGTCCCATAAGTCCAGTTCCCAGAAATGCCACCTTCATGTTTTACGTTCCTTTGATTCAGCCGCTTTTCCATCGTTTGATTGTAGGTTGTCAGGGAGTAGCTCATTAACGGTTAACTGTTAACAGATTTACATTTTTTCTACTCCCTACGTCCGGATCTAGCGATCAGCCTCCTGCGGCAAAAGTTGCCATAATGACAACTGAAAGCAAGATGCCAGGACTAAGTAATGTTACCAACATTAATAGGTCATGAGCAGTCATAATTGTAACTCCCCTCTGATGCTCGACTTCATAGTAATCACTGTTATGCTAGTCTATATCCAGCCAATCCAGCATTCTTAAATAGAGTTTTAATTATTAGTCAGAGACGCGATTAATCGCGTCTGTACAATTTCAGGGAGGCGATTAATCGCGTCTGTACATTTCAGAGAGACGGTTAGTCGCGTCTGTACGGCTGTTTGCATCCTATTTCCCCAGTTCTGGCACAGATAATCCCGTGAGTGCTTGAGAAGCTTCCTCTTTTGTCAGTCCCTTGCTTTGAATGAGAACTCCAAAGCCCCCAAGTCCTGTGGGATCGATTAACTGGTGTAGTGCTTGTCGCCTGTGGAGTAACTCAGAAACTGGTATTTGTTGATAGGAGAGGGCTGCAATGCGACTTCCTAAGCCCAGAGCCATTAAAAATAAAGCTTGCTGGGTAAAACCGAGTCTTTCTAGGCCACAGCGATCGCCCCATCGTTCCAAGGCGGTAAAGTCAACATGGGCGGTGATATCTTGTTGCCCAATATTGATATAGGGGTTGTTGTGATGACGATGTTGATAGTAGCACTGTAAAGTTCCTTGCGATCGCCTGGGGTTATAGTAACGGCTGGCAGGATAGCCATAATCAATTGTTATCACATACCCTCTTTGCAAGCGGTCTGCTACTATACTCAACCAGTCAAGAGCCGCTAAATTAATTTCACTGCGATAGCCATCTTCATAACCGCCTTGCGCCAAATTAATGCCTACTAAGTCAAAATATTCTGCGAGTCTGGGGGTAGATGGGGCTGCTGCGACTTCAGTTAATTCGTAATTAGGGGATGGGGAAAGATTTTTTGCTTCTTGTGCTTCCTTCTCTCCCTGGACAGTTAGATAAATTTCCCTCAGTTCCCCTCCCTCTAAAATGAACTGATGTACTGGTAGTGCATCTACTAATTCATTGGAAAAAAAACAGCCTGTAATCGAGTTAGGTGATATTTCCTCCCAACTGCACCAGCGCACAGAGAACCCTTGTAAGCGTTCCTGTTGTTCTTGCTTTAAACCTGGGGATTTTTCTACAATCAGATATTGCAAGGCTGTGAATAAATGGGGATATTTTACCTGTATATATTTCAGGATATGTAAAGCTAACAGTCCTTGCCCTGCTCCCATTTCCACCAAATAAAAGGGTGTGGGTTTTCCTAAAATCTCCCACATCTGCACAAATTGTTCTGCTAGTAAATCACCAAGGTCAGCACCTAAATTGACTGAAGTGAAAAAATCGCCACCTTTAAACCCGATTTTGACGGTATTGCTGGAATAATAACCGTATTCAGGGTGGTAAAGCGCCATGTCCATATATTCTGCAAAAGTAATTCGCGCTTCGGGGCTGTTAGCAATGCGATGGATGATGGCTGTTTGTAGCGCTGAATGAGAATTCATAGACAAGTTAAATTAAAGCCGGGAGTAGGAAATTTTGTAATTCAACTTTCCAAAATATAAGGCGATGTTGCGAGGGTTTTCGCTCCTGTCTGCATAAGTTCTATATCTGATTCTGTCCAAAAACGCGTTCCTTGGCAGTGATGTGCGACTAGCAAGCCCCATAACCCCTTGGGGACTAAAACTGGTACAACTAGGTTAGCGCGGACTTGTAGAGTGCGGAGAAAATCCCTATGACAAGGGGTAATTGATGCTGATTCAATGTCGGCGATCGCTTTTGTGCGTCCAGCTAAATACAGTGCTGCATACTCATCATTAAAACATTCATCTGCCCCGGTTGACCCTAATATCGAAAATTCTTCGGAACTTAAAGCCTCGAATGTCACTTGTCCGTGCCACTGCCAGTAAAAGTAATACAAAACAACGCGATCAATTTGCAGGGTTTCTCTGAGTCTATTTGTCGTTTGTCTAACTAATGCGTCTCTCTGCATTGTCTGGACAAGACGCTGGAGAACTCTTTGTAAACCCTGTTCAGTCGGTTGATTTGAACTAGGATCAAATTCTGCATGAGAATGAATTTGCACAATTCTACAATGATGAATCAGTCAAGTCTTTCAGATTTATATAGTAATTTATTTGGTTTTAATTGAACAGTGGTAGTAATATCGTTAACTCATCTATATAAAAACAAAATGGTTATACAATAAGGATGTTGTTGTTTTCGTCTTAAAAATTTATTTCTCTTCATCCTAATAAAGTAAATATTAAGTAGGGGAGGCAAAAAGCGGTGTAGATGTTCTTCCGGCTTTATTGCCGTTGTGTTACGGCCATGAAAGGATTTGGGACTGAGATACAAGAAAATTTAGCCGTAACGCATCATCCGTAAGGCGGTGCGTTAGGCGCGAAGATAGTTATTTTGTAACCAATCATCTTGGAAATCAGCACCTAACACACCCTACTGGACTGACACGACTTACATATATTTCAAAAATCGAGTATGAGTCCTATATTTGGGGTAATTACTATTTTCTTTTTTTAACTTTTTCGCAGATTATATTTAAATTCAAAAAATCCCAGTGACCCAGATGCTAGTAATAAGGGCAAAAAATAGTATATTCCTCGATAAGCTAAGAGTGAGCCAATAATTGCTGCCGCCGGAAGTTTAGAAGTAAGTAAGAGTAATACTACAGTTTCAAATACACCCAAACCACCAGGGATGTTACTAATCACTGCTGCAAACATCGCTAGTAAATAAATTCCTAAAAAATTAGGATAAGACAAATTGGTGTTAGCTGGAAGTATTTCATAAAGTACTGACGCTGCAAGCATCCAATCAAGGCTAGAAATGAAGATTTGTGCCAGAGAGAGGTGAAAAACAGGCAAACGAAACAGATGACCACGAATTATTAATGATTGTTTAATAAAAATACTGCCTAATAAGTAACTAGCAATCAAAAAAAGAAAAATTATGCCGAGGGGGCGCACTGTAGAAAAAGGCAAATGTAATTGGTTAGGAATCAGCAAAGGATGGGTGATAAAAATCAATCCAGCAACAGTAAGCATTCCCAGCCAAAAAGTAAAATTAACAAAGGCAATTATTTGGGCGATCGCCACGGCTGGTACTCCCCAATTAGCATAAAATCGATAACGGATAGCAGTGCCAGTCAGTAAGGCAAAACCGATAGTATTACTAAAGGCAGAGCTAATAAAGTTAGTGAGCGCAATCTTATTCCAAGATAAGGGAAAACCAACGTAGTAAAATCCCAAAATATCGTAACCTAACATGACTGAATAGCCTAAGATAGTCAGCACTAATGCCCGACTTAATCGCTGTTTAGGAATGGTAGTTAAAGAGTGAAGAATATCTCGATAATTATAATCTCGTAATTCGTTAGCGATCGCCCATAGACAAAGCGTCAATAATATCAGACTCAACAAATAACTCAAATTAAATCGGGAACTTTTGGGCATAGAGATATGAGGATATAGGGACAGAAAGTCTTCAACTTTCCATCAAGTTGACACAACATTGACAAATGTTTTGCTTAAACTTTTGAACATCAATTCATCTGTCGTTTATTTGCTCTCACTCTACTCCCCATCGTCTCATGCCTAATCATGATGCCCTCGCTGGTGGAAAAGTTCACCTCCGCCGAGGTGTAGATTTACAAGTTTCTCATAGTCCGGGTGTGTATCCCCCGTTGGTTTTTATCCACGGTGGAACAGGAAACCGCTTCAATTTCAGAATGCAGTATGAGTTTGCCCAGGCTCAAGGTTGGGAAGTTTTAGCCTACGATTTGGGCGGGAATGGTCAGTCTAGTCGTTACTCGCGCTACTCTATAGGGCGACATTGTCGAGATTTAGCGCGATTGTTAGTCCGTTTTGGTGTGGAATTACCTGTGTTGTGCTGTCACAGTTATGGGGTTCCCATTGGTCTGGAGTTTTTGCAGCACCATCCAGTCAGTGCAATTATTGCTATTGCTGGGGGAACTCACGATTTAGCACCGTGGTGGGAAATTCCCTTGATGAAGTTTATGGCTGGGGGTGGTAGATATTTGCTGCATTTACCTGGTGTAAAAAAAATCAATAAGCTTCTCTCGACTTCTTATAGTCACAGTGTGATGGAACGATTTTTTGTAGAAAACCCACCACCTACAGATTTTGATGCCTATAAAGGTTTAGAAATCTTTTGGGACTATAACTTTTTTCTTCGTCATCCTTTACCGAAAAATCTGCATATTCCCGCTTTGGTAATTACTGCCGGCAAAGATCCCGCATTTACAGCCGACATGGGGGATGAGTTAGCCAGTCACTTTGATGATGGCACTCATTTACATTTTGCCAAGGGGGGACACTTAGTGATGGCTGAGTCGGCTGAGTTGGTGAATGAGGCGATCGCTAATTGGCTAAGTCAAAAACTTACTATTAATTAATCTCCTCAATATATGAATCAGCAAAAATATTCAATTTTTCTGTTACTATCAGTACTCTCTTTAATTGGTTGCAATTACTGGCCAATCTCTACAGCTCAAGTACCATCAAAAACGGCTGCTAAATTATTGTCCCAAGCAAATGCTGATATCTTAGCTACTCCCCTCACCTACCAAATAGAAACTTACAAAAGCCAAGTTATGGGAGGAAATCGCACCTATGGAGTTTCGTTACCACCTGGTTATGCACAAAACTCCCAGCAACGCTATCCTGTAATTTTTCTTCTCCACGGTGGACACGGCGAGCCTATAACTTGGTTTGATAAAAACAAGGGAGAAGCCCTGAAAACTCTAGAGAAACTCTACACTACAGGTAAGTTACAACCTAGTATTATCATCACCCCAGATGGTAATGATAAACGCGGTTCTAGTCGCTATTGGGACCCAGAATATTTCGATGGATCTAATGGTAAGGTTTCTACAGCCGTTGGTAATGAGCTAGTAAAAGTAGTAAAAAGCCGTTACCGGACACTACCTAATCCTAATTTTTGGGCGATGGGAGGATTATCTTCTGGTGGTTGGGGCGCAGTTAATATAGGCTTACATAACTTAAATAATTTCTCAATTTTATTTAGTCATAGTGGTTATTTTCGAGATAAAAGTGGCCCATCAAATAGCCCTATAACTTTTATTAAGGATGTGCCAACACAAGCAAAAAAAAGGTTACGGATTTATCTAGATACAGGTAGCTCAGATATTGATGAAGTTAAAGAAGGTGAAAAATTTAGTCAAGAACTAGCACGCCTCAATATTTATCATGTATTTCGTCAATTTCCTGGTAGTCATACTTGGCAATATTGGCGAGAACATTTAACTGATTCCTTGACTTTTGTGGGTGAGCAATTTAAAGCTGCACAAGTCGCTAGTAAAGATAAAAATTTACGCCATGATTGATAATTGAAAAAAGATGAAAATCCCCAAATTTTTTATGGGTATAGTAGGTGCGATCGCTATCTTAAGCGCCACTGGCTACTACTATGTATTTATATTAGGCGCACCACAATTAGACCCGCCCCAAGAAGAGGTAAATACTGGGCTGAAATTTCAGTTAGAAACTTTTAATTCCCAAGCAATGGGTACAGTCCGCAATTATGGTGTAATCTTACCGCCTGGTTATGACAAGAATCCGCAAAAGCGATATCCCGTAATTTTTTTATTACACGGTGGTCATGATGATGCCCGTGCTTATGTTGATAAATATGCCATATTGAATATATTAGCTGAATTATATAAGAGTAAAAAGTTACCTCCATCAATTCTAATTACACCAGATGGCAATGATAATCGGGGTTCTAGTCCTTTATATGACCCAGATTATTTTGACGGTGATAATGGCAAAGTTGGGACTTTGATTGGTTCGGAATTAGTCCAAGTCGTCAAGTCACGCTACCGGACTCTAGAATCGCCACAATTTTGGGCTTTAGGAGGTATATCTTCTGGGGGATGGGGTGCATTGAATATCGGGCTACGCTATCTCAACAACTTCCATATATTTTTTAGTCACAGTGGTTATTTTACTGATAATAGTGGCCCAGAAAATAGTCCCCAACAAATTGTCCAACAGCTATCACCCGAAGAGAAGAAGGGATTGCGTGTTTACTTAGATGCGGGGTTAAATGATACTAATTTACTAGCTTCGACAAAAGTATTTCATCAAACATTAAATAAGTTAGGTATTGCTAATGTTTTTTATTCATTCCCTGGAGGTCATGGTTTATCGGGTGCTGATATAGGCTGGAATTATTTTCACAAGCATCTTAAAGATTCTCTGGCTTATGTAGGAGAACAGTTTAATAATTCAACCCGCAAATGAATAATCAATTTAAACTTCGGATAGGACTTTGGAGTGCAGCTATTCTGACTGCTTTAGTCGGAGTGGTCAATTTATTATCAGCCGTTACTCCTAATTTATATGGTAGAAATCATTGGTTAAAAGAATTTTTACCATTTGAAATTCGTGCTACTGGTCATATATTTGCAGCCTTAACTGGCTTTATTTTATTAGCACTTGCTACTAACTTATTACGGCGCAAACGAGTCGCATGGATTCTTACTGTTGGTTTATTAATTATTTCTATTATTAGCCATTTATTGAAAGGATGGGATTACGAAGAAAGTATTTTATCTGGAGTCTTGTTACTGCAATTAATCTCTATGCGCCATATTTTTACGGCACAATCTGACCGTCCTTCAGTGGCGCAGGGTGTGCGTGTATTAATCGGGGCGCTGTTGTTTACGCTGGCTTATGGGACGGTGGGATTTTATTTGTTAGATGACAAATTCACCGAGAATTTTAATTGGGGTGGAGCTATTTTGCAAACCTTAGCGATGTTTTTCACAGAAGATAATTGGGGGTTACAACCCAAGACTAGATTTGGAGAATTTTTTGCCAATTCTATCTATGTGATTGCGGCCAGTACAATGACATTTGCGGTGGTGATGCTCTTACAGCCAGTATTTTTACGCCAGCCAGCAACCATAAGTGAGCAAAGAAAAGCAAAAGAAATAGTCCAGCAGTATGGACGTTCTTCTTTAGCACCTTTAACTCTTCTCAGTGATAAAGGCTATTATTTCAGTCCTTCTGGTCGCAGTGTGATTGCGTACGTTCCCAAAGGAAGAGGGGCGATCGCCTTGGGTGATCCCATCGGCCCCATAGAAGACCGCACAGAAGTAATTTCCAGCTTCCAAGAGTTTTGTCAACGCAATGATTGGTATCCAGCTTTTTACCAAACTTTACCGGATGATATTGACTTGTACAGGTCTTTAGGGTTTAAGGTTCTCAAAATTGGTGAGGAGGCGATCGTGGATTTGCCAACTTTTACCTTACAAGGCAAAGCTGGTAAAAACTTCCGTCCTTCTATCAACCGTTTAACTAAACTTGGTTATCAAGTTAGTTTTTATCAACCGCCAATTAGTAGTGAATTATTACACCGGCTGAAACCTGTGAGTGATGAATGGCTGAGAATGGTACAAGGTTCAGAAAAACGCTTTTCTCTGGGATGGTTTGATGAAGCTTATCTGCGAGAGTGTGAAATTGCTGTTGTACATACTCCCGATGGTCAAATTGATGCTTTTACCAACCTTTTACCAGAATATCAACTCAACGAAGTCACTATTGATTTGATGCGTCACCGCCATGCAATGGAAAATGGCACGATGGATTTTCTGTTTACTTCTCTACTACAACATTTTAAAGATGAAGGCTACGACAGCTTTAACTTCGGCTTGTCGGCGTTAGCGGGGGTAGGTGAAAAACCAGAATCTCAGGGTTTAGAGAAGGGATTGCGCTATCTCTATGAGCATTTAAACCGTTTTTATAATTTTCAAGGCTTACACGCCTATAAAGAGAAATTTCATCCGCGTTGGGAAGGACGTTATCTGGTGTATCCGAGTTTAACCGCCTTACCCGATGTGGTTGTCGCCTTGATTCGTGCAGATTCAGGCGATCGCCTCCTCGATTATTTCCAACCAGGAGCCTAATATTTTAGTTCAAAATTAAGAAAACTATATTTTTTTGTTGACGGTTAACAGTCAACCGTCAACACACTTCACGAGTAACTTTGAATTAAAAAGCCTAATGGCTTATCTATCTACAGAACCCATGATTACGTCAATACTACCGAGAATTACCACAATATCCGCGACTTTCATCCCTCTTAGTAAATGAGGCAGAATTTGCAGGTTGTTGAAATCGGCTGGGCGAATTTTCCACCGCCAAGGAAAGACGTTATCATCACCAATTAGATAAATGCCTAGTTCACCTTTACCGCTTTCCACACGGGCATAAATTTCACCTTTAGGCATTTTGAAGGTAGGAGAAACTTTTTTGCCGATGTATTGGTAATCAAAAGCATCCCATTCTGATTTCTTACCAGCTATTAAACGCTTGGCTTCGAGGTTTTCGTAGGGGCCTCCGGGTAATCCTTTGATTGCTTGCTTGATAATCTTCACAGATTCGCGCATTTCCCGCATTCTCACGGTGTAACGGGCTAAACAATCGCCGGCTGTCTCCCACTGTACATCCCAGTCGAAATCGTCGTAAGATTCGTAATGGTCAACTTTCCGCAAGTCCCATTTTACGCCAGATGCACGTAACATCGGGCCTGAAAGTCCCCAGTTAATTGCTTCTTCGCGGCTAATTGTGCCAATACCTTCGATCCGACGACGGAAAATGGGATTATTGGTAACTAACTTTTCGTATTCATCAATTACGGGTAAGAAGTAGTCACAAAATTCTAGACACTTGTCTACCCAACCATAGGGTAAATCCGCAGCTACGCCACCGACGCGGAAGTAGTTGTTATTTACCATGCGGTAGCCTGTGGCGGCTTCCCACAAATCGTAAATCATCTCCCGTTCTCGGAACTGGTAAAAGAAGGGAGTTTGTGCGCCTACGTCAGCTAGGAAGGGGCCGAACCACAGCAGGTGGTTAGCAATGCGGTTCAATTCCAGCATGATGACGCGGATGTAGCTAGCGCGTTTAGGAACAGCAACACCAGCCAGCTTTTCCGGTGCATTGACGGTGACAGCTTCATTGAACATTCCTGCGGCGTAGTCCCATCGGCTGACGTAGGGGACGTACATGACCGTGGTACGGTTTTCGGCGATTTTCTCCATTCCTCGGTGCAGATAGCCGATTACTGGTTCACAATCAACGACATCTTCACCATCCAAAGTGACAATTAGCCGCAGAACCCCGTGCATTGAGGGATGGTGTGGCCCCATATTCAGCACCATTGGTTCAGTGCGGGTTTCTATTCTTGCCATAAATTTCCGTGTTCTCCCATTATGAAAATTTTGAGTTGAACCGCGTTGATGCCATCCAGACGCGAGATCTCACGTCTGCCAAAATCAAATTCCTATGAGCAACATCTTGGGGACAAACCTTAATATATATGGCTCATACGGGAGTATGTTGGAGAGATGGGGGCAGCAGAGGGGTTTTGCTTGATGTTTCATTTTGTTTCACTTCTTCAATTATTATAGGAAAGCTCGATATTTAAGAAATTGAGGCGATGGAATTTTTTAACTGTTGACCATTGACTATCGACTATTGATTAACGACTAATGACTAAAACACCGCTCACTGTAGAAGAACCGATATTTTCTCATCTACCTGTTTTACCGCAAGAAGTGATTACAGGTCTGGTGGTGCGTCCTGGCGGGCGTTATTTGGATGTAACGGTAGGGGGTGGTGGTCACAGTCGGTTGATTTTAGAGGCTGCACCAGATGTCAGGTTAACAGCAGTGGATCAAGATGGGGATGCTTTAACCGCCGCGAAGAAAGAACTGGCAGAATTTGGGGAACAGGTAAAGTTTGTGCGGAGTAATTTTGCTGCTTATGAGTTCCCCATTGCTAGTTTTGATGGTGTGCTGGCGGATTTGGGTGTGAGTTCTTATCACCTAGATACCCCAGAACGGGGTTTTAGCTTCCGTCATCAAGCAAATCTAGATATGCGGATGGATCAAAGACAATCTCTCAGCGCCGCAGATGTCATTAATGATTGGGACGAAGTTGAGTTAGCAAATATTTTCTTCAAATATGGTGAAGAAAGACTCTCACGACGCATTGCTAGACGGATTGTCGAAAAACGTCCTTTTCACACAACTACAGAATTAGCTGAGGCGATCGCTTCTTCTGTTCCTCCCAAATACCGCTATGCTAGGATTCATCCTGCTACCCGTGTATTTCAAGCGTTGCGAATCGTCGTCAATGATGAATTAAAGTCCCTAGAAACTTTTATAGAAAAAGCACCCAAAGCTCTTGTCCCTGGCGGCAGAATTGCCATTATTAGTTTTCATAGCTTGGAAGACCGTTTGGTAAAACACGGTTTAAGAAATTCCCCTTCACTAAAGGTTTTAACGAAAAAACCCATTATTGCTACCGAAGCCGAGATTGCTAATAATCCGCGATCGCGTTCTGCCAAACTCAGGATAGCAGAGAAGCAGGTGGAGATAGATATAGCTGTTGCCAGTAGTGTTAGGACATCAATAGATTATACAACCTAGTAGTTCACCAACCCAAAATTGCTGGGCTAGGGCAAGCAGGGGGAGAAGTCGCAAGGAGGGTTTCCCTCCGGGCGAACTTCGGGGGAGAAAGAGATTTTTTTTGCTGCTATTAACCTTGCAAAGTTCTCTTGGCAGACTACTAGACACAAAAAGAATTTTCACCCAGTCCCCAATCCCTAGTCCCCAGTCCCCAGCTACAACTAAAAAATAAAAGAGGGGATTTACTTTAACCCCCTCCATAAACAAAGAAATGATTGAATTGAAGATAGCTAGTAACTATATGCGGTTACTGGTTGTGGCTGGTAGCATCGCTATAGGATTTATTGCTCCTTTGCCAGATTTATGGATTTCAAAGTGAGTGTGAGGGCCTGTGCTAAAGCCGGTGCTACCCATAGCGGCAATTTGCTGCCCTTGACGCACTTGCTGACCTGCTTGGACTAAAAGCCTGCTGTTGTGAGCGTAACGGGTCAAGCTGCCATCGGGGTGACGAATATCCACAAGATTACCGTAACCGCCTTTATTCCAACCAGATTTCTCCACAACGCCATCGGCTGCGGCGAAAACTGGTGTGCCAACAGCGTTAGCGATATCAATACCTCTGTGCATTCTGCCCCAGCGCCAACCGTAGCCAGAGGTTAGTACACCTTTTGTTGGCCAAATCAGTGCTACTGAGGGGTCTGATGGGGGAGGGACGTTTTCATCGATTGCTTGTGGTAAGTACTGGTCTACTGCTGCCAAAGGTGGCAAGTTTGGAGACACAGTAGTTCCTCGCATTCTTCCCAGCGACTCAGAAGCATTGAGACGGGCAGGAGGTGTAGCTACCCTTCTGATGGAAGGATTCCGAGGGGCGTTATTAGGCAGGAATTCCGGATTTAATGGCTCATTTACGGGGAGCGTAGCCCGGAATTGAGGCTTAACGGGTTGGTTGCTGTAGTTTGGTGCTAATGGTGTGGGTACAGCAATTGGTACGGCGATTTCTTGCTGTCTGGAAATTGGTCTAGTTACTGCAAAATTGTTGGGGCTAGTAACGGGAATTGGTATAGCAATGCCATTGTTTTGATTGGCAACTACTGGTGCAGATGTATTACCAGTCTGTTGATCCCGATATTTTGCCTGTAATCTTTGGATTTCTGCTTGTAAGCTACGCAAGCGATCGCCTTTTGCTCTGGCTACTCTCTTTCCAGGTTGTTGAGGGCGCTGTATTTCGATAAAGGCTTTGGGTATTGGTACATTACCACCCACCCCTTGGGTATCAGCAGGCGCTGAAGCTGATTCTAGGGGAACAATTGTATCAACTGGTGTTTCACTATTAGCACCTGGTGTTGGCACAGTAATAGGCACACTGTCGTTGTTAGCTATAGCTGGGGGCTGTACAACTGGCAAGCTAGGATTGACTCTAGCAGTATCTACAGGGAAGTTAGGTACTGTAGGCGTGCTGGGGTACTGCACACTGTTAGAGCTAATTATTGCTGGTGCTTGAGCTATGGTGTTGTTTGCTCTACCAGGAATAATCAGTTGTTGGCTAATTTTTAATTGGTTAGGATTGCTAAGATTATTAACTTTTACCAATTCTGCAACCGAAGTATTATATCTGCTGGCGATCGCCGCTAGGGTATCTCCGGGCTTAACTTCGTAAGTATTTGCAGTTGATGCTGAGGTTTCAGTTAATGGCTGTACTGGTATGTTAATCGGCTGTGGCTGCTTGATGGTAGTTGCTAGGCTATCTTGGCTACCATTAGCCACTGTTAACTGCTGCTCAATTACTGTACCATTTGTGGTCAATGGTGGTAGTTGATTAGCTAAACTTGTGGGCTGTGTTAACCCAACAGTAGTTTTTGATAAATCTTTTGACTCCTCAGACCGCAACTCCGCCAGACTTTTTCTTAAACGGCTCGATTTCTCTTGTAAACGACTGAGCGCAAATTCTTGCTGCGCTTTTAGTTGGGCATTAATACCATCACTAGCGGTTGTGTTATCAGCTAGTGCTTGTGGTTGAGTCGTTGGTAATATATTTTGCCCAGCAGTCACGCCGTTAACGTTGTTCAGTTGTGCTGCTATCTCTTTTACTGGCTTGGTTGTTTGTTCCCCTTGTGCCAGTTGAGATTGGTGGTTGATAGTAGTTTTATGAAAGGCGATGTTTTTAGTAATATTTTCTGATGCAGGAACCTGCACAGACATTCCACTGGACAAAACTTGCCACTTAGCTTCTAGTCCAGGTAACTGTGAAACTGCGGTTGGTTCCATGATAACTGGGTTCTCCGGCACGCTGGTCGATAGAACTCTGGAATTTTGCAGTTGTGAAGCTAATTTCAGTTCGGAATCAGTAGCAGTAGGGATGCTTGAGGCTGCCTTTTGGCTACCCACAGGCGCAGCCGCTTGGGCTTGATCGCTTTGTCGAGTCACCAAAAGGCTGGTTGCTCCCATTGATATGGCTAGGCCAATCATTGCCGCTTGTCTGCGCGCCCGGCGATTAGCTTGATTGTTTACTACGTTGAACTGATCTGCCGGGGCATCATCGCTGGTAGGGGTATTTTTCAACACAGCTTTCACTCTTTTTTTCAATGCTCGTTTCAAAGACGACCTCCTATGATCACTAGCGCTTAACTGACCTCGATTTTTCGGTCGGATACTAGTCAATGATTTAGATCACACCATGAGATAGATCAAGATCACTTTCACCAGAGATACTTACGCAAGATTAACCTGCTTCTCTGATTTAGACAAGTTCACACCTGTTAGCAAAATTTAAAGTTGCTGTGCTTACTTGTCTTTGCCACTCCACACACCCTCACACAGTTTGCTGTTCACAGTTGCCTTTGTTGATTTTGCTTAGAGGCTGTGACCGGAGATTATATACTCACCAAGTCATCTGTCGCCATCAGCAATTTCTCTACTCTGACCCCTGGAAACAGGATGCCCCCTGCTGTAGATATCTTCAAGGTTTTTCTACTTGATCCGTCTTACCAACACGAGACTTTACGTTGATTATTCCCTAAAATACAACCGTGTAAACTTTTCTCACTTTTTTTGCCGCCCAGATAGTTGATAAGTGGCTAAAAAGGTGCAAATGCTTTATAAGAAAGGTTTTCACCTCTTTTGTTTCCCAAAATAGATAGATTTTAATTCATCAAAATCTATCATTCCAGTTGCGGTTGTACTGGATTTTCCTATACAAATTTCTTATATCCACACACTTGATTTTTAGGGTACTTTTCAATATTTATACTGTTTTTTATAAAAATAAAAGTGTTGATGGATACATTAAAGTAAATTGATAACATAGTTATGAGTTTCTTCAAACCCTTGCAGATTATCTGTATTATGGTTTGTCTATAAGTATTATTGCTTAAATAAAATTTGGTAACTAATTATAGTAGATATCCTAACTGACGACGGACTTCAAATAAGCCTACTGCCACGCTCACAGAAAGATTTAAGCTGCGGACACCTGGTTCAGCCATAGGAATGTATAAGGTGGCATCACAAGCTGAGAGGACGGTGGGAGGTAAGCCTGTGGTTTCACTACCGAATAGTAACCAATCATCAGCTTGATATGGAAACTGAATATAACTAGAACTGCCGCTAACGGAAAAACCTAGCAATCTACCGCCACGCTCTTGATGAGCATTTTCAAAGGCTTCTATGGTTTTGTGGTAGTGCAGTTTAACGTAAGGCCAGTAGTCTAAACCTGCTCTTTTGAGGTAGCGATCGCTAATTTCAAATCCCAATGGTCCTACTAAATGTAATTCTGTACCTGTAGCAGCACAGGTACGAGCAATGTTGCCCGTATTAGGGGGTATTTGCGGATTAACTAAAACTACCTGAGGCATTGTCCGTATAATTTCTGTTTGTATAAAAATATATATTATTTATGCAAAATCTACCAGTAGAGAGAGGGCAACCATAGGTTTTGTTAATAATTCTCTATTAAGTTATGTTGATTAGAATTTTAAAAGGAAAAAATTTGGTCAATAGTCGGTTGTGAGTTGTTTTCACTCTGAACTATTGACTATTGACTATTGACCATTGACCATTGACTATTAACTTACCCCTTTAGCTGTGTACACAACTTATTTTGCAGTTCAAGTTCCCGTTCCTGGGTGGTACTGATTGCTTGGGTGATAACGCATTGGGTGTCGAAGCCGACTTTATGTAGCTGTAGCCAGTGTTGGGCTTCGTTACCCTCGCGTAAAATTTTCTGGAGGGGAGAGAGGAAACAGCTAAAGCCATGTTTTTTAGCGATCGCCCAAACTTCTTGATATATTTCATTCACCCAATCTCTAGCTATGATGCTTCTACCGTCTTGCCAATGTGTCAGTTGGGCATCGAGACTAGCGCTAGCGGCTGCGGCTTCGTTTTCAGTAGTGAGGGTTATGAGTTCTTCGGGGGAAAACTTACTTTGGATTAAGGGATCTAGGTCGGGATGTTCTATTAGTTGTAATAACCGCGCTTCTAGTAAGGCTGTAATTGCTAGTAAGGAGATGGGGTCTGTAACTAAATCACAGATTCTTAATTCTAGACGGTTTAAATCATAGGGACGGCGATCGCCATTTGGTCTGACTGATACCCATAGATGGCGGACGTTCTGCATTGTCCCCATAGCTAATTGCTGTTCTACCCACTCTATATGATGGGCATGGCTGGTAAATAGTGGGACGTTAGTTGGCGTTTGGGGAAAGACTCCCCAACGGGTGGAATGATAACCTGTGGCTTTACCATCGATGAAGGGAGATGAGGCGCTTAAGGCTAAAAATAGGGGTGCTTCAACGCGAATTAACCGACAAGCCCGCATTAACACTTCCGGATCGTCAATACCTACGTTGATATGAACGCTAGCGGTAACTACTTTCGTTCCGTAAGTTTGCTCAATATAGTCGTGATATGGGTTGGCTGGGTCTGAGCGGAAAAAGCGATCGCTTCCACCTAAAGATAATGTACTGCCAGGAATGAGGGTATAGTCACCTAATTGCTTGAGGTAGTCTCTTAAGGCGCGTCGAGGACGCAACAAAGCACACAGCAAGCTTTCATAACTGTGTAGTGGTTCTGTTGTGTATTCTACGTTCCGGCTATCTGGTTCTCGTACAAACCCGTCTAATTGAGTCACAATTTTATCCGAGAGACCGACGATTTCACCTTGAGGGGTACCGGTGTACATTTCAATTTCAAAGCCTTTCAATAAGACCACTTTATTCTCCTCGGCTCTCCCAGCCTTTAAATTGTATCGAGTTAGACAATCCTTTACATCGACATTCGGGCAAATTTAAAGTTAAGAATTATGGAACCGTAGACTGAGGCTCTTGACTGTCATGCCTCACTCAAGGTTGAGTTATGAATGTTCCGAGTGGATTATTGCCTAGTCCGTAACCCTTGATTCATAACTCATAACTCTAAGTGCTTACTAGTCGAATTTAGATTAGTAAATTTAATCTTTTTGATATTGACAATAAAAGCAACTGGTGATTCTTAAGTCAAGAATTTACCAGCGCGGATAATTACGATCAACCCCATCAGCCAAACCACAGCGCTTAGATAAGGGTAGTTTCGCTATACATCACATTTTGCATAGGAAAATATCGATATCAATCAAGCTCAAGTTTTCTCACAATTAATTATTGATGGCTTAATACTAATTTTTGATTTAGGTGAGAAATTCTGATGTCATCTATATTCTCATGAAATGTCTAATTATTTCATAATCTATTAAAGCTTGTATTGACGGTAAACCTCACTAGCGGCACGATGCAATAGGGAATGTCGCCAAACTAGGGATGTCATATCATCAGCGTAACCACCACCAATTACGCAGGCGACGGGATAACCAGCGCTGATACAGGTAGTTAAAACCTGCATTTCTCGACGGAATAAGCCAGTGTCACTTAAGGCTAGTTTACCTAAGCGATCGCCTATGTGGGGATCAACACCAGCATCGTAAAATACTAAGTCTGGTTTGATCTCAGATAACAAATCTGGTAGGTAACTCGCCAAGGTTTGTAGGTAAGCATCATCCTCCATTCCTACTGGTAAGGGAACATCTAAATCACTGTGTTGCTTGGTTCCTGGGAAATTAACTTCGCAGTGCATGGAGAAGGTGAAAACACTGTCATCATCTTGGAATATAAACGCTGTACCGTCTCCTTGATGAACATCCAAATCGACAATGAGGATTTTTTTGACTAGTTGCTGTTGTTGGAGAACGCGAGAGGCGATCGCTATATCATTGAAAATACAAAAACCAGAACCATAACTAGGAAAAGCATGATGAGTACCACCAGCAGTATTACAAGCTAAACCTTGACTGAGTGCTAGCTGTGCTGTGAGTATTGTTCCACCCACAGCTATACAGGTACGATTTGCTAGTGCTGGACTCCAAGGTAAACCGATTCGACGTTGTGCTTTAGTATCTAGTTTACCTTCACAGTAAGATCGCACATAGTCTGGGGTATGAACTAACTCGATTAACTCTGGGTGTGGCAGGGTTGGGGTATAAAATTGCTCTGTTTGTGCTACATCATCACTTAACAGCAATTCATAGAGTTTTTTGAATTTTGCCATCGGGAAGCGATGTCCTTCAGGCAATGGTGCAACATAATCTGGGTGATAAATAATTGGCAATTCCATGTTATTTATTTTCCCAGACTGAAGCTGAATATGCTTAAAAATTTTATGGTGAGCAGAGAAATTGTAGGCGATCGCGCCTAATATATGAGAGGTTGTTTGGTAGATGATAGTTGCACCTTAATACCAATCCTTTGGCTGTTTCCTTACCATCTACCGCAGATTAATAGAATGTCAGAATTTGAGACTTGACTTAAGACATTCAATTAAAAAATCGGTTGCGACCAAAATCAATTTCCACACTAATAATTTAAATAGTCAATTTCGCCCAGATAGGGAACTTAGAGTGTAAAATTCATGTCTTCCTAAACACTGAGATGATTATGTGATCAAAATGTCGAAAACATCGCTAAATAAAGGTATACAGATATATTCAATCATCTTTACGCTCGGTGTTATCTCGTTACTTCATGCCGGCAGCAACGCCCAGGAAGCGCCACCGATATTTGGAGATGTCACCATTAGTCAGAAGTTTTCTCCAGACCCTTTAGTAGTTCGGGGTATGAGTGGCGGCTCAGTTGAGGGAAACCGCATTACTGGCAGAATAGAAACGCCTACTGGTCCCTGTAACGGATTCGTAGATGAAACACCAGACCACACCATCAGGCTGACAAGTAAATTTGATTACTTAAAACTGCAAATACAAGCTCCTCAAGATACCACCATCGTGGTCAAAGGCCCAGGCGGAACTTGGTGTAACGATGACCTAGACGGAAAAAATCCAGGCATAATTGGGGAATGGTTGCCAGGAAATTACCAAGTTTGGGTCGGTTCTTACCAAAAAGGCAAGTATTTTCCCTACACGTTACAAATCACCGAAGTTAAGTAGAGTAGGTAGCGGCAGGGGGCAGGGAGCAGGGAGCAGGGAGCAGGGGGCAGGGGAAGAACTGACCGCAAGATTTTCGCCTAATCCCCAATCCCCAGTACCCAATCCCCAGTCTCTTGCAATCTTGTATTAGAATTAGGTTAAATTTAATTAAGATTCTTATCGGCATCTTAGATTTCACATAATGCCCTTATAGCTTTATGGCGGTGCATGATTAGATATCAAATTAAAGAAAATGGATTTATAAACATCCGTTGTACAACTGTCTAGTAACTCCAGTTGCTAGAAATGAATAATCGTAATTGGCATCTAGAGGCAAATTAAAAATGAAATTCTCTTGGAGAGTCCTAGTACTCTGGACATTGCCAGCTTTGGTAATTGGTTTTTTCTTTTGGCAAGGGACGTTTGCTGGCGCTCCTGCGGACATGAGCAAGAATGCAGCTAACACTCGCATGACTTACGGTCGCTTTCTGGAATATGTGGATGCTGGACGTGTTACCAGCGTTGACTTATACGAAGGCGGCAGAACAGCTATTGTGGAAGCCCAGGATCAAGATATCGAAAACCGTGTCCAACGTTGGCGGGTGGATTTGCCAGTTAGCGCTCCTGAGTTAATCAGCAAACTTAAAGAAAAGAAAGTAAGTTTTGATGCTCATCCAGCACGTAATGATGGCGCTATTTGGGGATTGTTGGGAAATTTAGTGTTCCCCATCTTATTGATTACTGGATTGTTCTTTTTGTTCCGTCGCTCTAATAATCTCCCTGGTGGCCCTGGTCAAGCCATGAACTTTGGCAAATCCAGAGCGCGTTTCCAAATGGAAGCCAAAACTGGGGTGAAGTTTGACGATGTAGCTGGTATCGAAGAAGCGAAGGAAGAATTACAAGAAGTTGTGACATTCCTCAAACAGCCAGAAAGATTTACGGCTGTGGGTGCGCGGATTCCCAAAGGTGTACTGTTAGTGGGGCCTCCAGGGACTGGTAAAACTTTACTAGCAAAAGCGATCGCAGGGGAAGCTGGTGTACCATTCTTTAGCATTTCCGGTTCGGAATTTGTGGAAATGTTCGTGGGTGTGGGTGCTTCCCGCGTGCGTGACTTATTTAAGAAAGCTAAAGATAACGCTCCCTGTATCATCTTCATCGATGAAATTGACGCTGTTGGTAGACAACGGGGTGCAGGTATCGGTGGCGGTAACGATGAGAGAGAACAAACTCTCAACCAGTTGCTGACTGAGATGGATGGTTTTGAAGGTAATACAGGCATCATTATTATTGCTGCTACCAACCGTCCCGACGTATTAGATGCGGCGTTGTTACGTCCTGGTCGTTTTGACAGACAAGTAACCGTTGACGCTCCAGATATTAAAGGACGCTTGGAAGTTCTGCAAGTCCACGCCCGGAATAAGAAACTAGATCCGAGTGTATCACTAGAAGCGATCGCCCGTCGTACCCCTGGATTCACTGGTGCAGATTTAGCCAACTTGCTCAACGAAGCAGCTATTCTTACTGCCAGAAGACGCAAAGAAGGTATCACCCTCAGCGAAATCGATGACGCTGTTGATAGAGTCGTCGCCGGTATGGAAGGTACACCCCTCGTAGATAGCAAGAGCAAACGCTTAATTGCTTACCATGAAGTGGGACACGCCTTGGTAGGGACTTTATTAAAAGACCATGACCCAGTGCAGAAAGTTACCCTCATCCCCAGAGGACAAGCCCAAGGTTTGACTTGGTTTACTCCCAATGAAGAACAAGGATTAATTTCCCGTTCTCAACTCAAAGCCAGAATTACTGGTGCTTTGGGTGGTCGTGCAGCCGAAGAAATCATTTTTGGTTCTGCGGAAGTGACCACTGGTGCAGGCGGAGACTTGCAACAGGTGTCAGGAATGGCAAGGCAAATGGTGACAAGATTTGGGATGTCTGATTTAGGCCCCTTGTCCTTGGAAAGTCAGCAAGGAGAAGTATTCTTAGGTCGTGACTGGATGACCAGATCAGATTATTCTGAATCCATTGCGGCAAGAATTGACTCTCAAGTCCGGTTGATTGTTGACGAATGCTATGAAAACGCTAAGAAAATTATGCGTGAACATCGCACCGTTACAGATCGCATCGTTGACCTGCTGATTGAAAAAGAAACCATTGATGGTGACGAGTTCCGGCAAATTGTGGCTGAGTACACTGATGTACCTGATAAGCAGCAGTTCGTACCACAACTGTAGGCTTTAAGTTTTATCAGCAAATAGCAGGGGATGACAAAAATCATCCCCTTTTTTTATATCAAAATTCAATGTTCCACGAAAATCCTAAAGACCTTCACGTAAACCCATCGCAATCTTACTATGTTTCTCAATCTGCCCCATGACTTGTTTCGCCCGTTGAATGACTACTGTTGGTAAACCCGCTAATCGTCCCGCTTCGATACCGTAGGACTTGTCAGCGCCTCCTGGTTGGACTTGGTGGAGAAAGATAATTTGGTCTGGTAATTCTTTCACGGTCACCTGATAATTAGCCACATTGGGTAACATTCCCGCCAGTTCGTTTAATTCGTGGTAGTGGGTAGCAAAAATTGTCCGGGAACGAATGTCGGTGGCGATATATTCTGCAACCGCCCAAGCGATGGAAAGACCGTCAAAAGTAGCGGTTCCTCTGCCAATTTCATCTAATAAAACAAGGGATCTAGATGTGGCATGATTGAGAATATTCGCCGTTTCATTCATTTCTACCATGAACGTAGATTGACCCGTGGCTAAATCATCTACAGCACCAACACGGGTAAAAATGCGATCGCATACTCCCAACCTAGCAGATTTAGCCGGAACAAAACTGCCAATCTGCGCCATTAGTTGAATTAAACCCACTTGGCGTAGGTAACAACTTTTACCACTGGCATTTGGGCCAGTTAGAATAATTAAGTCAGGAAGTTGGTGGGTTTCTTCATTACTCCCCAACTGGGTGGAATTTGGCACAAAGAACCCCGCAGGTAAGGACTGTTCCACCACAGGATGGCGACCATCGATAATTGCTATCTCTCGTCCATTCACCATTTCGGGACGACAATAACCTTGATACACCGCCAACTCAGCTAAACCACACAACACATCGGCGGCGGCTACGGCGCGGGAAAGATGGCGAATTGCTTCCGCCTGTTCTCCTACTTCTTCCCGTAAGCTGACAAAAACCTCATATTCCAACTTATGTAAATCATCCCGTGCTGTGAGAATCCTGGCTTCCCGTTCTTTCAATTCCGGGGTGATGTAACGTTCCTCATTTTTCAGGGTTTGCTTGCGGATGTAATTGGCGGGTACTTGGTCAGCTTTGGCGCGGGAAATACTAATGTAATAGCCAAAGGTTTCATTAAATCCCACCTTCAGTAAAGGGATTCCCGTTCTCGCCCTTTCATCCACTTCTAAATTAGCAATCCATTGGTGGTCTGCTTCGACGGTCGCTTTTCTCTCATCCAATAAAGGATTGACACCTGGACGAATCAAGCCCCCTTCTTTGAGATGTAATGGTGGTGATTCTACTAGATGAGCGTGTATTTTTTGCGCCAGTTCTTCTAAAATTGGCGGTACTTTTTGCAAAGCCTTGAGGAAAGGCGAATGGGCATCAATGACCAAGTTGGCTAATTCTGGCAAACGGGAGAGGGAATCAGCTAAAGCAACTAAATCTCTAGCATTTGCAGTCCCTGAACTAGCCCGACCTGTTAGCCTTTCGAGGTCGTAAATTTGCCGTAACAAATGCCGTAAATCTTGCCGTAATCGAGTATTTGTGACTAATTCTTGGATGGTGTCTTGGCGTGAATTAATCCCTTTAATATCCAGTAGGGGTTGTAACAGCCAGCGCCGCAAAGCCCGACTACCCATCGCCGTGCTAGTTTTATCTAATGCCCATAGTAAGGAACCATGAAAAGTACCATCACGAACTGTTTGGGTAATTTCCAAATTACGGCGGGTTTGGTTATCAACAATTAGATAATCGGTAATGGTATAGGTGCGGAGTCTTTGCAGGGATACTTGCCCAGCTTTTTGGGTATCTTCCACATATTCCAACAACCCACCAGCCGCGCGCACAGCCAAGGGGAGATGGTCACAACCCAAACCTTCCAGCGATCGCACCTTAAATCTCTGCAATAATATGCCTCTCGCTTCGGGTTGGGAGAAGGGGAGTTGCGATCGCAAGCTATAGCAAAATGATGGGGGTAAACATTCTGGAAGGTGCGGCGAAGTCTCCCCTGGACGCAGCAATGTACCCAAATCTGGGGCGTTGGTAGGAACCAATACTTCCGAAGGTTGCAACCGCATCAATTCTTGGGTCAACCGTTCTAAATCACTATCTTGAGTCGTGAGAAATTCCCCGGTGGAGATGTCTGCATAGGCTAGCCCCCAATGATTGCTCGTAATTACCACAGCCGCCAAGTAATTATTACGACTTGATTTAAGCATTCCTTCTTCGAGCAAAGTGCCGGGAGTTAGGATGCGCGTCACCTCCCGCCGCACCAAACCCACAGCCTCAGAAGCATCTTCTACTTGGTCGCAAATCACTACAGCATAACCTTTTTCCACCAATTGGGTAGTGTAGCGTTCCCAAGCATGGTGAGGGACACCAGTCATGGCTACCCGTCCAACTTCGCCACCGTGTTTACTTGTCAGGACTAATTCTAATTCTCTAGCTACCGTGACAGCATCTTGAAAAAACGTTTCAAAGAAATCACCCACCCGATACAACAACAACGCATGAGGATATTTATCTTTCACCTCAACATAGTGCTGATACATCTTACTCAGCTTAGTGCGGTCTACCAGTCGAGTGTCGGCGTGAGGTGTTGGAGGAGTATGGGGTTCCGTCGGCTGAATGTCAGAAGCGGTCATAGATAGATGCTGGAAGTTACGCACAGAGAAGCCACAATACCTGATGATAACGTGCTGTGCTAAATTGAGGGGCGATCGCTCAAGATTTTTTTATGCTTTGCCCCTCCTGAGTCATAAGTATCAAGTAGTTAATCATAAACAATCAGTAAAAAATATAACTTTTAATTTACTTAATCAATAAAGATATAGCTGTCGCCAGCAGTGTTAGGACATCAATAGATGATACAACCTAGACACAACAAGACTTTTCACCCAGTCCCCAGCTACATATCTCAATCAAACGAGAAATTATGATAAACGTGCTACAAATACCATGACTAGGCTAGAATGTGGCATAAAATTTTAGGCAAAATTAGCCGCCGACATACATTGTTCCCGTACCATTTCGCAGCAAGAAACCATAAATCACTTTGAAACCAGATTCTAGTTAATGAGTTTTATTAAAAGTTATGGATAAACAAGAAACGGTTAATAATTACCTGATTAACTACATTCATCAGGTGTTAATTATTGCTCATAAAGAATCAACCGAACAGTTAGAAGCGACCTTAAATAAAGAGGGATTAAATTACGAAGTTCTCCGCCAGGAAAGTCAACCAGAATATCAAAACTTTTCTCGCAGTTATTTGTGTTTACTCAATCATAGAAGCGCCTGGGAAAAAGCCAGACAAACTGATAAACTAACACTCATTGTTGAAGCAGACTTCGTACCAGTCATTGGTTTTGGTAAGTTACCCTTACCTTTTGATCCTCATCAAAAGGATGTTGGTATTAGTTGGCTTTACACTTGTGCGCCCCAAGTTTATCACGTTTCACCAGAAGGCTATGCTCAAGGTTTTTCTACTTCCGCCGTTGCTTATATTGTCAATTCGCAAAGTGCCACCTATTTATTAGAACTAGCTGATGAAATCACAGAAAAAATAGGAGCCACTAAATACTCAACTTGGGATTCCGAGATTGATAAATTTCTCCTCCAACGCAAGCTGAAAAATTACATTCCTTGGCGCAATTATGGAGAACATGGAGGTTTACCCAATCCAGAACATCGACAAAACAATCTGGGTAATGTTCATCACGCTGATGTCCTCTACGGTAAACTTGCCTTTACGCCGTTGTATGCCCTTGGTGAACAAGGTGGAACATGGAAATTTCTGACAGTGAGATTGCAAGCGCGTCTCAAAGGAATTGCCCGTTTGGCAGTAGGGCGCTTTTTACGTCCGCCAGTTGTCCGAGGTTCTACAACACCCTTGAGATTAATTAGATTCGCTTTATTGCGACAGTTCTCATTGAGGCTTTAGTCCACAGTCCAAAACCCTATTTACTATGACTAAGGGACTTCCAGATAAAAAAATATCCAAAATGTAGGGTGCGTCAGTGCCATAGAACCTAACTATACTCAGAGATTATTCATACTGACGCACCCTACCAAACCATTAATTTCGGATAAATTTTTTGGTGTTCCCTAATGACTAATGACCACTGACATATTTTTTCCCAAACTTAGTTCAGAGGTGATACTCTGCGCTAGGGTAGGAATTGACGCGCGATTTGTGATTTCCTGTGCTTCCTTGTAAACGACCAACTTTAGTCTTGAGCTTGGCTGTTTTCTTGACTTCATTAACAGCCTGTGCAAACACTCCATCTGCCAAAAACCTAGAACAGTCTTTGGCAGCAGATCCGAGACTACAAACCAATCAAGTGATCTTTGGGGAAACTAAGGAGGGTGAACCCCAGCCAGGGCAAAATCAACCTTCAGTCCAACTACCGGCGGATTTTCCCCAAGATATACCTTTATATCAAAATGCTCAATTACAGGAAATTACCCCCGCAAGTGGTTCAGAAAAACGCGTATCAACTACTTGGCTGAGTTCAGACCCCAGCAATTTTATTAGTAGTTTTTATCGTAGCCAGTTCCAGACCAACAATTGGCAGATTTTACAACAGCCAACTGATGATGTAGAGGGAACTTTTGCCGCACGTCGGAACGATTTGCTGGTAAATGTGTCGATTCAACCCAAATCGGTGACTAACGCCGCAGCCAATCAACCCCAAACAGCAACAGCAATCAAGATAGAGTACGTTCTCAATAGCACCGCCACAGCAGCATCAAATATTCCTACGGCAGGTGATACCCAGTTTATCGGCCCAGTACCGCCAACGAATTGGACGAAAGATAATTCCACTACTCCAACAGTCGCATCAGAATTTAATGATGTAAATAAAGCACCGCAACAACTGCGCCAATATATTCAAGATTTAGCTGCATTGGGCGTTTTCAGTTCTGCATCTTCAACGAATAAGAATAATAATCCCGCCAACCAATTTGAACCCGGTAAAATCATTACCCGCCGAGAATATGCTCGTTGGTTAGTCAATGCCAATAACGCTATGTATGCCAATAATTCAGCGAAGCAAATTCGCTTGGCTGGGGAGAGTACACAAGCAGCATTTACTGATGTGTCGTCTCAAGATGCTGATTTTCCAGTCATTCAAGGATTAGCCGAAGCTGGTTTAATTCCTAGCCCTTTATCGGGAGATGCGACAGCCGTTTTGTTTCGTCCCGATGCACCCCTGACAAGGGAACAGTTAATTCTGTGGAAAGTTCCTCTCGACACCCGTCAAGCCTTACCCAACGCTAATTTAGAAGCGGTGAAAGAAACTTGGGGTTTCCAAGATGCAGGGAAAATTGACCCCAAGGCTTTAAGGGCAGTTTTAGCGGATTTTCAAAATGGTGAACAGGCTAATATTCGCCGCATATTTGGTTATACAACACTGTTTCAGCCCAAAAAACCAGTAACTCGTGCTGAAGCTGCTGGTGCTTTGTGGTATTTCGGCAGTCAGGGTGAGGGTATATCGGCAGTTGATGCACTCAAGTTAAAACAAACAACTACACAGTAAGCTATGACACTTTTAAATTACATAGTTACTTGTATGGTTTGTTGACAGTTGACGGTTAACTGTCAACCGCCAACACAAAAGTTGTGCAAATTAAAGTAAGGGCAGCGTAGGAAACGCGATGGTCTGCGACTGACCGGAAGTCATCGCCTACATTGCAAATTAATCTCATTACGGAAATTCACTTAAAATCTTGATATTTTTAGCTAATTTTTCTTGATATCTTATGGTTGGCTATGTAAAGTTACTTAGCTAGGATTAGCAAATATGCACTGAGTGTTATTTACAACATTGCTTATTGTGACTTTATCAAACAAGCTCAACGATAAAATTTCATTATTTCATTAAAAATGAAAACTAAATTCATCGCGGCAAGTTTTATTACACTCTCCTTAATGTCGCCGCTAAAAGCTTCGGCTGCAAATTTTACCGGGCTTTACGTATTTGGCGATAGCCTGTCTGATACAGGTAATACATATAATATTTCCAATTTATTTAATCCTTTGAATCCCATTCCTCCTAGTCCGCCGTACGAGCCGGGGCGTTTTTCTAATGGTCCAATATGGGTAGATTATGTAGGAAGCAAGTTAGGTTTAACACCCACGCCCATCACTAATCTAGTTCCTGATTTAAATGTTAGTCGTCCTCTGACTGCACCCTTTCCCACACAAGGTATTAACTTTGCTATCGGTGGCGCTAATTCCGGTGAAGGTAACTCTTTTGGTTTTCCTTTACCTGGAGTTTTACAGCAAGTATCTGCTTTTCAAGCGTTACTACAGGTTAATCAACAAAGCTTTGATTCTAATGCGCTCTATGCTGTGTCCGGTGGTGCAAATGACTACCTTTTTCCTCCTCAGTTCAGTGATCCCAGTAGACCCCAACCCTACACGAATATTTCCCAGGCTGTAAGTAACCTAGCGGCAATAGGCGCAAAAAATATTTTAGTGTTCAACTTGCCGGATTTAGGCAGGATTCCAGCATCGGGAACAAATGGTCGCAATCCCGCAGCACTGACTCAAGCAACTCTAGATTTCAACTCAAACTTAGCCAAAAATCTAGACGAAATTCGGAAAAACCAACAAGTAAATATCATTGAAATTGATATTTATTCTTTAGTTAACCGTGTGCTTGCAACTCCCAATGAATTTGGTTTTGAAAATGTAACTAATTCTTGTCTCTCTCAGTTTCTTAACTGTAGTAACAACCCCAGCAAATATTTTTTCTGGGATGATGTCCACCCATCAACTGACGGTCATAAGTTAGTAGCAGAATCAGTCTTAGCGGCAACAACTCCTGAGTCTTCAAGCACAATTGGCGTATTATTTCTGGGTGCATTGGGTGCAATGAGCAGCATTAAACGCTTACAGCGAAAATCAATTAAATCTTCAATTCAGTAAAAAAGGTTACTGCTAAATTATTAGCTGTCTCTTGCTCATTCACATACTTGAATGAGCAATTATTTTAAAATATGGAAATACCATAAAATAGCCCTGTGGTTCTAGTTTAAATAGCTTATCCAGACAATATATTGAATATAATTGGATATGGCTGATATAGAGATGAAATAAAAGTATTGATGTGCAATTACAACCAATTATTTGAAAATATCGCAGAATTAGTGATGCACCATTCGCCCAGTGGTGCAGAAGCCGAAATTAATCAGCTTTTGTTACAAAAATTTGCGGCGCTTGGTGTGGAAGTTTGGAGCGATCGCGCAGATAATATCATAGCCAAAATTCCGGGGAAAAACTCTGAGCGAGCGATCGCCATTACAGCCCACAAAGACGAAATTGGGGCGATCGTCAAAAATATCGGTGATGCCGGAAAGGTGGAAGTCCGCAAGCTAGGCGGCGCTTACCCTTGGGTTTATGGTGAGGGTGTCGTTGATTTATTGGGAGACAACGAAACCATTAGCGGTATTCTCAGTTTTGGTTCCCGCCACGTTTCCCACGAATCACCGCAAAAAGTTCAACAAGAAGACACAGCAGTTAAATGGGAAAACGCCTGGATTGAAACCAAACGCACTACCGAGGAATTAGAAATTGCTGGGATTCGTCCAGGGACAAGAATGGTAATTGGCAAACATCGCAAACGTCCCGTGAGGCTTCAGGATCACATTGCTAGTTATACATTAGATAACAAAGCATCAGTAGCAATTTTATTGGCTTTAGCTCAACAATTAAAACAGCCAGCAATGGATGTTTATTTAGTAGCATCGGCTAAAGAAGAAGTAGGAGCTATAGGGGCATTATTCTTTACCCAAAATCAGCAATTAGATGCCTTAATCGCCTTAGAAATTTGTCCCATATCTGAGGAATATCCTGTTAAAGATAGCGAAGATCCTGTACTTTTAATTCAGGATGCCTATGGCATATATGATGAAGGACTAAATGGAGAACTGCGCCAATGTGCCAAACAATTGAATATGTCGATACAGCTAACAACCTTAAGCGGCTTTGGTAGTGATGCTTCTATAGCCATGAAATTTGGTCATGTGGGACGTGCTGCTTGTTTGGCATTTCCTACCCAAAACACCCACGGTTATGAAATTGCTCATTTGGGGGCAATTTCCAACTGTATTAATTTGTTAAAAGCTTTTTGTGAGACTGAGTTTTAGGGCAAATAATATTATTTACAATAAGTCGCAAAAAGAATATATTCAATATTTAAATTGATTACTGTAGAAGCATAACGAAGTATAATTAGGTTCTGACTGTTGTCAATTAGTCTATAAAAAATAGGATTCAAATTTTAAGTAATAGACGATAGTGCTTTGTCCTGATATGATCTTAGGCTGCCTCTTTGTCACAATAAAAATCTAAAATGACTTCATTTGAGCTTGAGAGTCCAACAGAAATAAAGACTGACCAGACTGATATTGATCAAGAGATGGATTTCTTTGTACAAGAAATTTCTCGATTCAATAAAGCACTTGAGCAACGCTTTAGAGATAAGATGCAACTACATGAAAGTTTAAGTCGAAAAATAGTTAGTTTTCAAGCTAATAAGTCAAAACCTCAGTATCGCTGGTTTAAATATAAAGAAGCTTTTTCAGTTGATTTGGTCAATCAGTTAATATTCGAGTACGAGAAAAAATCATTTGAGAGGATTCTTGATCCCTTCGCAGGATCAGGAACAATGCTATTTGCCTGTAGTGATGCTGGTATTCAAGCAGATGGTATAGAAGTATTACCTATTGGTCAAGAGATTATTGAAGTAAGGAAAATAATCCAGCGACAATTCCGTCGAGAAGATTTTTTGAGATTGATTGAATGGTACAAACAAAAACCTTGGAATCAGCATAATAATAGAAAATATCTTAATCGTTTAAGAATTACTGACGGAGCTTATCCTCCTGAAACAGAAGCATCAATAGAGAGATTTTTATTTTCTCTAGAAAAAGAGAATATTCTTGTGAAACAAGTTCTCCGTTTTGCTCTATTGTGTATTCTTGAATCTATCAGCTATACCCGTAAAGATGGACAGTATCTACGTTGGGATAAAAGAGCATTTAGGAAAGGTGGATCAGATAAATTTGATAAAGGTAAAATTCTGGATTTCGATGAAGCAATTACTGAGCAAATAAAATTAATTTTGAATGATTCCTTTGACGTAATAAGTAATACATTATTTTGTTATGGGACTCAAAGAAGTGAAATTAATTTATTTAATGCTTCATGTCTTAAAATTCTGCCTGAATTTGAGGAAGATTTTTACGACTGTATAATTACTTCTCCACCCTATTGTAATCGTTATGACTATACACGTACATACGCTCTAGAATTAGCTCTATTAGGTGTTGGAGAAAAAGATATAGTACAACTCAGGCAAGATATGCTGAGTTGTACTGTTGAAAACAAAGAAAAGTCTCTTATTCACAATTGGCAGGAAGCATTATGTATACTTGATCAACAAGAATTGTTACAAAGTATCTTGCGCTTTCTTGAGCGAGAGCTTGAAAGAAAAAAACTTAATAATAACGGTATTCCTCGTATGATAAAAGGATATTTCTACGAAATGGCTTGCGTTATTATAGAATGCTTTAGAGTTTTAAAAAATGGCTCACCTTTATTTATGATAAATGATAATGTTCGCTATGCAGGTATTGATATTTCGGTTGATTTAATTCTTTCTAATATTGCAGAAAAAATTGGTTTTAATGTGGAGAAAATTCTTGTCTTACCTACTGGCAAAGGTAACAGTAGCCAACAAATGGGGATACATGGAAGAAAGACACTTCGCAAATGTGTGTATGTTTGGAGAAAACCCTAGTGCCATATAAATATCATCTTCAAAGCAATGATGATCTTGTAACTCCATATCAAGAAGTCCGAGCAGGATTTGTTGCTTTAGCTTTGGAAAGAAATCGAAAAGCCACACCATTTGTTGAGCAGGCAAGAGCCTTAAAAATCAGAGTAAGCCAAATTGAAAGACCTCAAGACCTTTTACAAATTAAAGATATCAGACCTGCTCTATTAGCTGCCTCTGGGGTATCAGATAAAGCTGCTGGACATCTTCAAGAACAAGATAAAGTCGATGCAATAGAAGGTTTAATTCAAAACTTCTTAGAGCCTGCTGGAGAAAACTTTGTAGAAGAACTAGTCTATCGTTTCCTACTTACGCGTGGAGATACACTTGGTGGATCAATGCGAAATGTTGGTGGGATACTTGCTGAACGTAAATTTGCAAGATATATTATTTCTGCACTAACTCTATCGAATACCTCTTATAAATGGCTAGATAAAAACAGTAAAACTTGGCTTAATCAACCTGATGATGATACAGACATTGAATTACGTCTTAGGGGATTAAGTTGGAACTTGGAGGGTAGGAATAGGACTTTCATTTATAATGTAAATGTTCCGATTGTGCGGAAAAACATTGATATTTGTTTGTTTGATTGCAGACAAAATAAAATTGAAAAGAATATAATTTCAAACCCAAATATCTACATAGCTCTAGGTGAATTAAAGGGCGGTATTGACCCAGCAGGAGCAGACGAACATTGGAAAACAGCGAACAGTGCTTTAGCCAGAATCAGAACAGCATTTGATCAGCACAGTCTTAAGCCATATACTTTTTTTGTGGGATCTGCTATAGAAAAAAGCATGGCAGAAGAAATCTGGCATCAACTAAATTCTGGCATTCTTACTAATGCAGCAAACCTCACTCAGCCTGACCAAGTTGCCTCTTTGTGCGCTTGGTTTATTCAACTTTGATGTACAGTGACTAATTATTTGTCACTGTAAAATAGTCAAGAATTAGTCAAGACAAGAATATAATTTTCTGAAACCCAAGCCGATGATGGGATTTGAACCCACGGCCTGCTGATTACGAATCAGCTGCTCTACCACTGAGCCACATCGGCATATACGATAAGAGATTATAGCATTATTTACTCATGGTAGAACCTAATCCCACAAAGCACCTTAATCCTGAACAATATGCCCGCCTGAAAGCAGAAATGTCTACCCCATATCGTGGCTTGCGGCAACTTCTCTATGTTGGTTTTGGCGCTTCTGGCTTTATTGGGGCATTTATCTTCTTTTTTCAGATCCTAGCTGGGCGAAATATGGAAACTGCTTTACCTAACTTCGCTCTGCAAGTAGGAGTTGTAGCATTGATGATTTTTCTCTGGCGTTGGGAACAAAGTCGCCAAAAGCGATAAACAATACGATTGTTTTGATCTAAATACTCTACTCTGAATGGATGAGTATAAGTACTTATTTTTCTGAAAAAAGCAGCTTCAAAGCTTTATTGATAGTAATTTTTGTTAAAAGTAATTCATCTTTTTATAAATTACTAAATATAGGGAAAGAAAAAATAAAAAAAATATTATGAAATCAGGAATTAATAAATTTTTTGAGAGACTTGTAATTGTTAAAACGGGGTCAGCCAATATAAAGACCCTGAAGATAGACACGCCACTTTGGATGGGGTTGGACTAATTTAAAGACCCCTAAGTTAAAAAAAACACGATATTTCAAGCGCCAGACAAGTATATTCTTGGTCTGGCGCTTGAAATTTCTAATAACTGCCCCTTGCTTTTTATTGGGGAACTTGAACTAAATAAGATGATGGCAGTGGTTGTGCGCGTCCAGCATTGACTAATGCTTGGTAAACAAAGGCAGCAATTTCCGCTCTGGTAGCTGGACGATTAGGATTGAGTTGACTAACTGTGGGATAGTTAATCACTAATTGCCTTGTGGTAGCTGCTGCAACTGGCCCAACAGCATAACCAGGAATTTGACCAGCATCAGAATAGATAGAAATTACATTTTGATTGTTAGCAGTTAAGCCTAGCCCGTTAGCTAAAGACACCAATGCTTGGACTCTGGGAATTTCTTGCTGTGGTTTGAATGTACCATCGGGATAACCGGAGACAAATTGGCTCCGATATGCAGCTTGAATTGCTGCAAAAGCCCAGAAATTGCTGCTGACATCACGGAAATTAATGGCGTTGCGTTTAGCTTGTGGTGTTAAGGCTTTGGTGACAATAGTGGCAAATTGGGCGCGGGTGACAGGCTCATTAGGTCTAAAAGTGCCGTCAGGAAAACCAGCAATGATATTTTGGGAGGCTAAGGCTTCAATGTAACCTTTTGCCCAGTAATTTGTGGTTACGTCCGTAAAGCCTGTACCTTGACCAGAAGGTGGTGGTTCAACACTAGCAGCCACAAAATCGACCTGGCCAAAAATCTTTTTCTGGTCAATATCATTACCCACAGCCAGAATGCGGACTGTTTTGGTGGCGTTGTTCACATCATAACGACCGTTGCTACGGATTAAATTACCACCAGGATTTTCACTAGTACCAAGGTCTGGTTGAGCATTAACAGTTGCTACTACGCCGTCCCGTTTATTGTTTTGAATAACATTCTTACGCAAAACAGGCTTGGCTGTTTCTGAAATGTATAGACCGTCTTGGTTCTGCACAATTTGGTTTTCTGCCACTAAAGGCGTAGAAGTACCGCCGATCGCAATCCCAAAACCAGTATCCTGAAATAAGTTATTACTAATCTCTCCTAGCGCTGACCTAGCTACAGAAACACCGTTACCTTTGTTTTGGATAAAGATATTACCTTGAATTTTGGGGTTTCCTGTACCAGTGACAAAAACGCCTTCCCTAACACTATTGGTAAAAGTATTGTTTCTGATAATGGGATTGCTGGATTCTACCCACACAGCAGTACCACGTTGATTAGGATTGGTGGCGGTGATGCCAGCGATCGTGGTGTCGTTATTTGCCAAAATGGTAATATCTTGTCTGGCAAAGGTACGGCTGGTATAGAAACCACCACCTGTAATCAAGACACCTTGACCTCTAGCAGATTCATCACCTTGTAGCGTTACCCCTGGTTTGAGGATCAAAGGAAATTGTTCCCCAGTTTCACTGCTATAGTTTCCTGGTGCTAATTGAATAATCGTCCCTGGTTGGGCTTGATTGAGCGCAAAGGTAATTGTTTTGTAGGGTGTTGCAGCTGTCGCACCACCGCTAGCCGTATCTGTACCAGTTGTTGGGTTGACATAAATTACTGACGCTGTCGTGGGAACCTGCGCTGTTAACGTTGGCGCAGCACCAGCATTGACCCCACTAGGTACTAGCATGAACCCGCTAGAAGCAACTAATAAGGCTGTGATTCCAGTTGGTAAGGATAAAATCGAGCATAAATTTCTTAATGAAGAAAAGTTAAACCCCTGATGTGTCATTTTTTGCTTCTGTGATTTGCTGATTGTTAATTGGTTAAATGGGGTTATTTAGCAGATATCTAGCGAGAAAACCCCTGCCAAACTATACCGGATGACTAGCAAATCAGCAGCTATGTTTCGCAAGAAATTACATAAATTTTCCTTATTATGCTAAATTTGTCGGTTGTCAGTTGTTAGTTGTCAATTGTTTGTGATTACACGTTGCGCGTCAGTTGTTTTGGAATCTGGGCGAAAACATCCCTTGTGAAGGATGTTCACATCTTGAAAGCCACTGACTACTGACCATTGGCCGCTGACAAAAACTCTATCCCCTTGTGGGTAGAGTTTTATGAGAGATTATCATCAGAGTTTTTGATTCTCTGCAATAGTTGTTCGACTTGGTTAGCTTTTTCGTTTCTATTCTGTTTTTTGAAAATATTTAAAGCTTTTTCTAAAGAAACTAGGGCTTCATCTTTTTTATTTGTTTGCCACAATACCAAAGCGACATTGGTGAGAGCATCGCCATAATCGGGATTAATTTCTAAAGCTTTTTGATATTGGGCGATCGCCTCACTCCAGCGATTTTGACTAGCATAAACTATACCCAGTGCATTGTAAGCCACGGCGTACCGCGATTTGAGGCGAATGGCTTCTTGATAGGCACTGATTGCAGCTTCTACTTTTTTCCCACGGAAAAATACATTACCTAATTGAAAGTGTCCAAAAGCATCATCTGAGTATTTTTTCAAAAATTTACACAGGTTTACTTCTGCACCGGGTAAATCACCTTGACTAAATAGCGCATTAGCTTGTTGAATCAGTTGCGATCGCTCTTGTTGGGGATCTGCAAACTGTGCCAGTTTTTGTACTTGTTTGGTTCGCGGTTTTTGTTCTGCGTTGCTTAAAACTTGCTCACAGGCTGATTTCGCTGGGGAATTTTCCTGTGCTGTTGCGGGAGGCAATATACCAATGGTTGTAATGATACTCAGCGTTAGACAGCTAAGAGGTTTAACAAATCTTGTTTCCATCTGGCTTTTTTGCTTCATCGCCCCAATCTCTCTATCATGCTCTGATCCATGATAAACCGAGGCTGGGGGTATAGGGGTATGGGTCATAGGGGTGAGAATACGGAGAAGTTCACCCTTACACCCTTACACCCTTACACCCTTACACCCTTACAGTGTCAAAGATTGAGCGTCAGTTTCAATTAACTTGGCTAAATCTTGTAAGAATGCAGCAGCATCAGCACCGTAAATAATTCGGTGATCAGATGTAATATTTACCTGCATTTGTTGTTTGATAGCAAACGAACCATCGCCTGTGGCTACTAGTTGGGGGCGAGATGCGCCGATCGCTAAAATTGAACCTTGTCCTGGGGGTAAAATGGCATCAAATGTATCTACACCAAACATCCCCAAGTTTGATAGGGTAAAGTTACCACCACTATATTCATCTGGTTGTAGTTGTTTGCTTCTGGCCTTGTCTACTAGAGATTTCCAGGTGCGGGATAGGGAGTAGATATCTATCTTGTCGGCATTTTTTAACACTGGTGTAATTAAACCGCCACCATCCATCGCTACAGCTACCGCAATATTGATGTCAGGATGGTAAACAAGACCTTGATCTGAATAGCTGGCATTTAATAAAGGATGTTTTTGTAATGTCACCGCTACAGCTTTCGCCAGTAGCGCTGTCATGGTTACACCTTTGGATTTAATTTGTTTGTAAAGTTTGTCTAAGCCATCGGTGGTGATGGTGTAACCCACACGGAACACGGGTACATCTAGACTCGCCACCATGTTACGAATGACGGCGTTTTGTAGGGTATTAAATGGTACTACTTGCCCAGGTGCAGCCGCTACTGGTGCTGGTGCTGGTGCTGGAGTCCTGGTTGCTGGGACTGGGGTTGGGGTAAAGGTGGGTGTGGGTGCAGTCGGTGTAGTGGCTGGTTGCTTGACTTTACCAATAGCAGCTTCTATATCATCGGCCACAATGCGACCGTAGGGGCCACTACCTTTGAGACTTGTCAAATCAACTTTTAGTTCTTTTGCCAACTTGCGGGCGCGGGGTGAAGCTACAAGCCTACCCTCGCGGTGGTTAGAGCCATTTTGTGACGCGGCTGGTACACCTACGGCGGCGGTGGCTGCGACTGGTTCAGGAGGGGCGCTAGGAGTGACCGCAACACCATCAGAACTGCCTAAAGACTTGGCGGCTTCGATTTCCGCTTCGGTTTCGGCTACGTAAGCGATCGCTGCTCCGACAGGTGCGCTATCACCAGCTTCTACAATGATGTGGGCGAGATACCCTTCATAGAAGGTTTCTACATCCATATCTGCTTTGTCTGACTCTACAACCACCACTGTTTCGCCTTTTTCCACTTTATCGCCTGGCGATTTCACCCAGGAGACAATTTTGCCTTCGGTCATGGTGGAACTCAGCGCCGGCATGAAGATTTCGTGAATGCTCATAGGGTGGTTTCAGAATCAATGGGTTTAAGGAATTTAACAGCTTTTGCCAGATCGAATTGTATCTTGGTACGAGGGTTTTATGGTTGAGATTTTCTATTTTATGCTGGTTGTCGGTTGTCAGTTGTCAGTTGACTGTTGACTATTGACTGTTGACCAATGCGGAACTTCAAAACCAACTTCAGGTCTATCCAAGATATGTGTATTTGTGTTGCTGATAACTAATCAACATGACACAGATGCTATCCCAAGGTAGATGATAGGGTGTAGAAGTTTAACTCCAATTTAGAACCCTAAATTCAGAATTAGTGTTGTTGAAATACTTGTTTAATTCTATGTCGGGAAAATTGAAATTGTTTTTGATTTTGCTGCTTAGTATTTTTGTTACTGCTGGTGCTGGTGTTTATTTTCATCAGTACCAAGATCATACATTGATTGTAGATAACAGCAGCACCACACCACAGCAATTATCAGTTGTGAAAAACTCTCAGGAAGTTTTACATGATCCAGAACGGATTCAATATAAAAATATACCATTATCGGGGATCAATTCTCCACTGCAAGGTAGTGACCCTAAAACTTTAGCTCTCAATTTTCTGGATGACTTTACTGTAGCCAGTGGTAAGCGAAAGGTAGAGATAGCTTATCCTCAACATAATCAAGCTTTAGTCACGGTTACACAAGTCTCAAAAAGCAAAGATACATCTGGAGAAATCAAATATCGGTTAGAGATGAACAGTTTGGGGCGATCGCTTTTTGCCAGTTCACCGCCCGTATGGCAAATAGTTTGGGTTGGTTCCCAAATATCATGTCGAAATGGTAACCAACCCTTAGGTAACTTAACTCAACGTTGTGATTGAACGAGTTAATAGTGTGGTGTGAGGAATTTCTAGTTAAAACTCAGAATCCGCAACGTTTAAATGTCGCCACGAATATCTTCTACAACACCATCGCGGATGACGATTTCTACCTGCATTTTGCTAATCAAGTTGTCTCCCCGTTCCACACGGAAGAAACCTTCCATCTGAAATTGATTGACTTCTTGATCTAACTCAAGCAATTGTACTTGCTGGAGATTTTGCAGCATTTGATTTTTTTGTTCTAGAAGTTCGCTTTTCTTTTGATTGACTTGGAGTTGAATATTGTCAATTTGTTGCAGGGTTTGGGGTCCGGGTGGTTGGAGGCTTTGCTTTTGAATAGCAGCGATCGCTCTTTGTCCTTCTAAATCCAATTGTTGTAGTTGCTGGTCAATTTGGTTAATTTGTGCTTGCAATTGCTGTTGCACTTCCTCTTTCCAGAGGGGGGTGACAATAACTTTTACATTAACAACGCGCTTCAAAAGCAATTGAGGGTTGGAGACATCTGTCATAAAATTTCCCGTTCACTCTTAGTAGTTTGTAGTGTGGAATTATCAGGCAAACATGGCGTTGATAATATCGCGGTAGCGTTCTGTGACAACGTGTCGCCGGATTTTCAGCGTTTGTGTCATCAAGCCGTTTTCGATGGAAAATGGCTCCAGAATCAGTTTAAACGGCCCAACACGGTCATCTGGGCGATAACCAGGACGGTTCTGCACTTCCCGATTCAATTCTTGCCGGAATAAACCCTGGATCATTTTACTCTCCAGGTTAATTTTTTGACTGGATGAGGAGGTTAAATTATCATCCTCTACACTCAAAACAAGATTCTGGCTTTCTGCCCACTTTGCCAAAGCTTCCACGTTGGGGACAATTAAAGCACCGATGCTACGCTGATCTTGTCCAACAAGCATAATTTGGTCAATGTAGGGCGATCGCAAACACGCATCCTCGATGGGTTGCGGTTCGATATTTTCCCCGTTGGACAAAACAATCGTATCCTTTGCCCGGCCAGTTAGCACGAGTTCGTTATCTGGTGTTACCCAACCCAAGTCACCGCTATCAAACCAACCTTGAGGATCAATGGCTTTTGCTGTTGCTTCTGGGTTTTGGTAATAGCCTTGCATGACTTGTGGCCCTTTCAATAACACCAAGCCTCGTTGTCCAACAGGTAAAGGCTGGCGAGTCTCAGGGTCTACGATTTTAACTTCTGTGCCGGGAATTGGTTGTCCGGATGTCCCGATAAAATTACGCCAGGGACGGCGCACGTTGGTGACTGGTGATGTTTCGGTTAAACCATAGCCTTGCAAAATCTGCACGCCAATAATTTCAAAAAAGGTGTCGATGTGTTTTGGTAATGCACCGCCACCGCTAATTACTTGTTTAAATCTTCCTCCTGTGGCTTCCTTGACTTTGCCATACACTAACTTTTGTCCTAAAACATGGAAGGGTAGGAAAGCCAATTCTAGTACCTTAGCGATTAATCGTTCTAGGGATGAAGCGTGGAGATGATCTAAACTTGTACCTTGAGCAATTCTTGTAGCTCTGATATATCTTTCACTCATGCCCAATAAAAACTTGATCAGGCGTTGTTTGTTGGCTGGCTGTTCGCGGAACTGCTTCTGCACTCCTTCATAAATCGATTCCCACAGGCGCGGGACAGCAACCATGTAGTTGGGTTTATATTGTTTCAGGTCGGCTTTGACTGAGCGTAAATTAGTATAAATTTGTGTGCAACCTTGAGACAATAAATAATACTCGACCGTCCGTTCGTAGCTGTGCCAACTGGGTAAAATGCTGAGAGCCGTATCACCTACTCTTGGTTGTACTACGACTCGGAAGGTTGTGACTTGATGTAGGAGATTGCTATAACTGAGCATCACACCCTTGGGTTTGCCCGTAGTTCCAGAAGTATAAATTAATGTCGCCAGTTCGTCGCGTTTGCGTTTAACTGGAACAAAAGTATGGTTTGTGCCAACTTCTATTAACTGAAGAAAGTTCAATACCTTAAGGCTTTGTTCAGTTGGTGGCGTTTCGTCGGTAAGTATGACTACCACTTGAATTGGTAAGTCGTGGAGTCTATCTTGCAGCTTATTGAATGTCTTTAAATCTTCGACAACTAAAGCTGTGCTGCCACTATGAGCAACAATATAAAGTAATTCTTCCTTTTCGGCTTGGGAACTACGCACCGCATCCACTGCACCTGCTGTCATAATCCCTTGATCGGCAATGAACCACCGAGGACTATTATCGGCTATCAGGGAGATGCGATCGCCTGCTTGAACTCCCAATGCTTGTAGTCCGGAAGCAAATAGCTGGATTTTTTCTGCTAGTTGCTGATAAGTAATCTTTACTTCCGGTTTAGCATGGGGATTGTAAAGAGCTAAAGTCTCACCAAATTTCTTCGCAGCTATCGGCCAAATTTCCGGTAACGAATCTACATTTGTATAATCTACTAAGCGTTGTATTTCTTTGCCTTGTTCCTTTGTAATATCGGATAGTAATGAATATCCTGGTTGACTGTTGGTCATAAAGCACACCTCAAATGGAATAAATCGTTTTTTCTTAATTAATTCTGTTACTAAGTAGAACAGGGTAAATAATTAAATGTTTGTAGTGAGAACTAAAGTTCTCAAAAAAGGACTAAAATTCTCACTACGCAATTAATCCTATTGTTTTTACATTATTTAACATAGTTGTTTTTTTTCAAGTCTTTCTACTTACGTTTAGAATATCTCTTCTCCATATCTACACCACCTTGGGTGTATGCAGTTTCCTGACCTTCACGGTTGCATTGATAAAAGTTTATGTTAAAGTTATTTTATATAGCTTAGAATCGATGGTTCTGAGAGTACGAGCTGGTGCATGAAATTGACAGCCAATAAACAGATGCCACCTGATTATCCGATGGGGGTGATTACCTATAGAGTTACTAGATGCTTTCTTACTAACGCTGATCAATATCGTCGCTTGTTTGGGATTACCTAAACTTCTTTCCTTGATTCTCTCGGCTCCTAAAAACAAACGCACTCTAAGATTATCCAAGAGTACAAAATCCCTTCCCGGCAGTATGGGAATCACCAGTTTTCCTTACTGTACGGCTTATGCCAAAACGGGGAGCCAATTCTGTAAGTTCAGCCCTCATTTCTGTGCCAAATGTTCTCCAAGTTGACTAATTTTCTCAGCTTGCAATCTCTGCACAAGTCAAGCTAAATTATTTTTCACCTCGGTTATTAATTTAACGTGCGCCTCTGTTGGAGACTCACATTAAATTAATAACTGGTACTGGGTAAGAATTTCTGCTCAATTACCCATTACCAAATAAAAAACTCTATCCCTTTGGGGGTGGAGTTTGTTTTAGTAACAACTGACAACTGACACGCACAAGACGATTAAGACTAAGTAACTAGCAACTTGTGTCAATTAGTCTTGAATTTGTGGTGCTGGTAACTCATTTAACACCCGCCAAAGTATAGTATAACTACCATCAGAACGCCTACGGACTGCTCGAAAGGCAATAATCATATCGCTGCTGCGAATTTGTTTTAATTGGTCTATGTAGCTGCTCTTGTCTAAATTGGCAAATTGACCATTGAGAATAATCTCTGGTAGTTGGAATTGTAGCGATCGCACTAAATAAGTATGATTCAATTTAGCGGTGGCACGGGTGAGAATTATCTGATTTTGCTGCCAACTTTGGTCTTTACCAGTCACAAACCGTCTTTTGTCTACTTGTAAAGACCAAAGTTGCTTGGGGGGTTGGTAGTTTAAGAAAAAATCTTTTGTTGATGAGGGTAAGAATTTCAGGCTATCGTCCAATTTCTCTAATGGCACATCACCCACATCTACCATAAAACTATAGTCTATGCCCTGATGCAGAAATTGAAAGTTCTCTTCTACAACCTGGAGTGTTAAACTAGGATTAAGTCCTCCCTGAGGATTACCCAGAGTTGGAAAAGAATAGCGCTCACTCACGTTGGGCCGTAATCTATTCCACAAAGTATTTAGCGGACGCTGGTAAGCAGAAGCAGGTAAAACCCGAAAAATCCCAGTACGCGGCAATCTTAAAAACTTAGCGTAAGTTTCCGGTTCTTGTGGGTCAAGTCCGTAAGCAAAACGGTCAAGTACTCTCGCTGTTTCCTGTGCATCTCTAAATTTTGTTTCTGGGGGAAATCCTATCTGCGCTGCTGTCAACCACCGCTTGGCGTTTGCCAGTATATGCAGTGCCGTATCAGGTGGTGCGATCGCAGGTTGTATCGGTGGTAGATAATTAGCTATAGCTGTTTTCGCAACTCTGCCAATAATTGGTAGTGCAGATGGCAAAGTCACTGTGGTAGTCTGTTGATTGGTCGGTGCTAAATTTGGTTCTCTGGTTGATAAAGGCACTGCTGGCTTCCCCAGGTCTGGCTGTTGTGTTGGTGCAATAGTCAGTATTGGATCGAACTTACGTTCACCACTCACCAAGGGTAAGCGCCTAACTAAACCTAATTCACCTCGACGAGACAAAAGATTATCTAGCACAGGTGCAAGCTTTAATAATTCCTGGCTAGAAGCAGACAGCGCGCAATAAATTTTTGTTTGTGATTCGCTTAACTGGTCAGGGGAATCGTTTGCAAGATGACAAAAATTATCGCCCTTGTAGCGCTGGAGAAAACTTTCTACCGTTTTAGCTTGAAAAATTAATTGTCCCCGTACAGCACGCATCCGATTAGCATCTGGAGAAACTAAAGCTTGTTCAATGCGTACAATCAAATCCAACTGCTGCTGAAGCAGATAACTAGCTTGAGTATAAAAATTTCCATCAGTTGACTCAACCGCCAGAGTATGATTATGAGACGGAGACTGATATTCTAGGGCAAGAGCATTTCTCTCCAAGCTAGCAACACAAAAAGGTAATAAAAGGCCAAGAAATATGTATCTCATCTCAAAAACCCTGTGTGGATAGGTGTAGTAAAAACCTAAAATAGATATTAAATTGAAAAAAGAACGACCATCGACACCTGTCAGTCTATTCTAATTTCCGCAAAGCGTCGCCGGGTTGTTACCAGTGCTGAAACACGATTCCATGCAAGTTTCCCAGGATCAGCCTATTTATTCTGAGGCTCCACTCCAGCTGTTATTGTTCATCGATGGACGACCCAAGTCCAAACAGCAGGTGCAGCGTATCCGTGCTTACTTAAAAGACTTGCAGGCTGAGTATAACTTTGAACTTCAAATCATTGATGTCGGGCAACAACCTTACTTGGCAGAACATTTTAAGTTAGTAGCAACACCAGCTCTAATTAAAATTCATCCAGAACCCAGGCAGATTTTAGCCGGTAGTAACATCATCACCCAACTGAAAAATTTGTGGCCGCGCTGGCAAGCAGCAGTAGATACCTATGTAAAGTTGCAAGAAGACTTGCAAGAGCGTGTAGATGATAATGGACGGGTAGCACAACCTACATCTACTATCAATTCTGTTGCTGTTTCGGCGGAACTGTTACGGCTGTCAGACGAAATATTCAATCTCAAACAAGAGAAAGAAAAATTAATAGAGCAGTTACAGTTTAAAGACCGCGTAATTGCCATGTTAGTTCATGACCTCCGCAATCCCCTCACAGCAGCAGCGATCGCTATTGAAACCCTACAATCTAACTACAACCCAGATATCGGCCAATTTCAACGCTTAAAACCCGCCCTAGTAGTCAACCTATTAAGACAAGCCCGCACTCAAGCTAAAACAATTGATAAAATGATTGCGGATCTTTTACAGGTGGGTCGCGGTACTGATACAGAGCTAATAATTATACCACAAAAAACAGAAATAGGTCTACTCTGTTTAGAAGTACTAGGAGAATTGCGCGATCGCTACACCACCAAAGCGCAAAAAGTAGAAACAGATATTCCCCAAGATTTGCCCTGTGTTTACGCCGACCCCGAACGCATCCGCCAAGTACTGATCAATCTGTTAGATAATGCCATCAAATATACTCCAGAAGGTGGCACAATTAGCATTGCTGGATTACACCGCACTACCCAAAAAGTCCAATTTAGTATTGGCGACACCGGCCCCGGTATTCCTACTGACAATCGAGAGCGTATATTTGAAAATCACTATCGCTTAGAACGAGATGAAGCCAAAGAAGGCTACGGCATCGGTCTTTCCTTATGCCAACGCATAATACGCGCCCACTACGGTCAAATTTGGGTAGACTCTAACCCCCACGGTGGAGCGTGGTTCCACTTCACCCTACCCGTTTATCCATCTTAGAGATTGGGGCTAGGGATTGGTAGGGAGCAAGGGGAAAAGAAAACTATTGACTACCTTTCCATTGGCAAATACGGTCACGTCCTGATTCCTTCGCTTTATAAAGTGCTTTATCCGCCGCCGCAATCAAATCAGAAGGTGAAGATTCCCAGGTAGGAGTTATGGTAGCAACACCCATACTGAGAGTAATATGTTGACTCACAGCAGATTTATCATGGGTAATTTGCAAATCTCTGACACTGGTTTGTATGGTATGGGCAACATAAATCGCTCCTTTTGCATGAGTATATGGCATGATCACGGCAAATTCTTCGCCACCATAACGGGCAACTAAATCCTGATGCTTCTGAGCTTTGTAGCTTAAAACCGAACCTACTTTTTGTAAACAAATATCCCCAGCCGGATGTCCGTACTGGTCATTATAAAATTTAAAATAATCAATATCACACAAAATCAAAGACAAGGGAGCGCCTTTCTGTACCAAGTTAATCCACTGCGTATTTAAATAATTATCAAAGCGGCGGCGATTAGCTAATCCAGTTAAACCATCCACATTGGCTAAGTGCTGTAAGGCCATGTTCGCAGCTTCTAACTGTTTATACACTTGTGCTTGCTGTAGTAATCTTCGTAAGCGTTGACGCAACACAGCCCAGTGAATTGGCTTAGTAATATAGTCAGTTGCGCCAGCTTCAAAAGCACGATCTACGGACTCTGCATCGTTTAAACTAGTGATCATTAGGATAGGTGTACGTTCCCACAATCTGGAGATCACCGTACTTCCTAAGCCGGAATCAGTATCTAGATTTGCCAATGCGGTAATTAGATTATTTCTGGCAATTTGTAGTAATTGTTTACAGCACGTAAAACCGTCCATTACAGGCATCATAGCATCTAGCAACACTATATCTGGTTTAACAGCCTCATAAGCGTCTAGACACTGTTTACCATCTGTGACCTCTACTACTCGATAGCCTTCTTTTTCCATAGCTTCACGCAACAGCATTCGGATGGTCTTGTCATCATCAGCCACCAAAATTAAGGGAGGTTTTTTAGAAAGAGAATATGGGCTTATGCCTGACATGAGATGCGTTCCGTAGAAAATCAGAGTTCTGAGGACTGAAAAACAGAGAAAAGCTCCACCTCCATAGTTAAATTACCTGTAGTCATAATTTCAGCAAAATCTTGGTGAGTGTGTAGAAAAAAGTTTGTACGGCATTCATCAATACTGAAACAGATAGCAAGCCTGTATCTTTTGTAGCTATGGACTTCTCGATAATTTGTAACCCAGAATCTGGATTAATACTATGTCGGGTATACATTGAATAGGCAGAACAAAGGTAGTTGCTTATTACACTGATTCTTTATAGGCATGATAAGAAATATTACTGTTATAGTTCCCGTCTGATAAAGCGTAATTGCTCTATTAAGCAAAACTTTAAATGTGAACCCTAATTTTTCACTCCAGGGGTTATTTTGTATATAAACTTAAAAAAATAAAACAATATATGAATAGCCAAATTACCAGGAAAATATTTCCCAAACCCAGGCCTGCTCTCAATTAAGTTGCAGCGATTGAAAACATCCTGTAAGCTTGATAGTGATTGGTATTCAAGAAAATTACTGAGATTGTATAAGTTTATTATCAAGCTATTAACACAATGATTTTTTTAGTGTTATTAATCAGCTACTCAATTAAGTAAGATTCCTCTTGACAAGCTGATTTAAAAATATGTTTTTGAATTTAAAATGTAAATAAATATAATATAAATTCGGGCGATTGGCATTCATGGTCGCTCAAGATATCTGGATTTTAAAGACTCATCACATACTACAAAAGTTATTTTTTCCTAAAAATTCAGAAATTTTTACATACATCTAGATGAATTACAACATTGTAATAGATTTTTATAAAAATCTAATTTATCTTAGTAAAATCATTTGACATAACTTAGAGCATCCTTACAATGCCAGATCCATTAATGTATCAACAGGATAACTTTGTTGTCCTAGAAACCAACCAACCAGAAAAGTTTCTCACCACAATAGAATTACTAGAAAAGCTCAAGGGGGAATTACAAAAAATTAATTTTTCGGATTTACCCCTTGAGCTACAAAAATTAGATTCTTTGCCAGCCCAAGCCCAACACTTGATCGATACCAGTTGTGAGTTAGACGTAGGTGCGGGAAAATATTTACAATGGTACGCGGTGCGACTAGAAAAGTAAGTTGTTAATTATTTAGTTATTGGCGATTACTTTGGGCTATTGGCTCTTGACTAAGAGTAATCAATGCTAATTCGATTTTATCTTCACCCACTTGAGTAATTTTTATCTCAACTCCTGGTCCAAAGTACTTGGTCATCTTTTCTTGTTTTTGTTGCCAATCACTGACTGGTATTTCAGGCGAGTCAAATTCTAAAATTAGGGTATAAGCTCCATTAGTTTCTATTTCCCGTAGACCTGTAACTATGGGTCTGTCTTCATCTGAAGGACTTAAACCCAAGTAAGACAGCGCTCCGTCTAAGTGAGCATTCTGTCCGTAACAATATCGAGTGATATCTTTACGGATTTTATTTTGGGTGACAGTCGCTTGCTGTTGGCGCAAGAGTAACACTGACTCTGTTGTTGTCTGGCTATAGGATATGGGCTTGAGTTCGTTAGCCTTGAGAGCTAGTCCTCCTAAAAGTAAAGGAAACCCATAAAAGAATCCGACCAGGTTTAGTGTGGCATTATTTGCAGCATAGGCAACAAACCCCACGATGGTTAATATGCCACCGATACTTAAACCAATTGTTCCCAAAGAGATTTGGCGTAACATGAGATAGTATAAATTCTTAACACTTTAGTTTTATTATCATCTGTTATGAGTGACAACTTAGGGAAGAGTCTCTGCTCAAACCCTTGATTTTCCTTCTTATGCCAACTACATAACGAGCCTTTTTTGAGTTAACTTTAAATTTGAAGCCGCTTTTAGGATACAAAAATCATGGATTTGCCAACTCTCAAAGAAAGAATTACAGCAGTTCAAAGTAAACGTGAGTATTTGCTCAGCCTTCTAGAGCAACCGAATCTAGGCATTTTAAGAGTTGATGTTAATCAAGCGTTGGAAGAACTGGACGAATTGATAGAAGAATATAAACGCACTATTCCCGAAACAGGTAACAATTAAATAAAATTGCGTCGGTCTTACCGTCAAATAACGATTTTACCGACGCTTCTGAATGATAAAATTTCTTCAGGTCCCCATTTTCAACTATACCGATTTAGTTAAGCGACGTAGCAAATGTATTTATTGGGAAATTGAACTATTCGCCCCACGTCTTCCCAATTCCCTTACCAAAGCAATAAGTTCCTTGGTAGGCACATCTTTTTTACAAACATCATCAAAGTTAGAAGTTGTCTTTGTGTCAAGAAAACGTATATCTTCTACTGACGAATAAGCTAGTATTTGTGTGTTGGGAGAAATGGCTTTAATATGACAAGAGGCGCTCCAACCATCCATGACTGGCATTTGTAAGTCTAGAACAATGACATCAGGATGACTGTCTCTTACCATTTCTATCGCTTCTTGACCATTACTGGCTAAACCGACTACTTGGATATTTTCCTGACTAGAAAAGGCTAATTGTAAGGTTAAACGAGTCAGTTCATGATCGTCAACCACTAGAACCTTTAAGGTAGAGGACTCACAAGAGAACATTAACATTCCCAGGAATAACTAAATACGATATTTTCCATAGTTTATGGGAACAAGTACCAATGATTACTCTATCCTATGGTTGAATAATTTGTGCGTAACCATAAAGATTAATTAGAGTAATTGTGAAAAGTTAATGTTTGCAGGGAAATTTGGTTGATTTAATTGTCTTTATATGCAGGACTTTTTGGTGAATCGATCAGATTTGTAGCGATTCCCGTTGAACGTAACGCCATATTCATGAGAGTTTTCTGTGAGTTAGTTTCTGGACAATTTTCTCCCGGAAGGCGCTGAATGTAACTACCATCAGCTTGTAAATCCCAAGCTTGACGATTATCAGCTAGCAAAATTCCCAAAATTTCTTGCAAATCCTTAGCAATATCTGGGTCTTTTATCGGGGTAATTACTTCTACTCGCCGATCTAAGTTACGGCTCATCCAATCTGCACTACCAATAAAAATTTCTTCTTGTCCATTGTTATGGAAGTAATAGATGCGGGAGTGTTCTAAAAAGCGGCCGATAATGCTGATAATGCGAATATTCTCACTGATATCTTTAATACCTGGGCGCAAACAGCAAATGCCTCGAATAATTAAATCAATTTGTACGCCAGCACGGGAAGCTTCGTACAAAGTCGCAATAATTTGTGGATCAACAAGAGAGTTCATTTTGGCAACAATACGACCTGAAAATCCATTCTGTACGTTGGTGATTTCCCGACGTATTAACTCCAAAAAGCGATCGCGCATATTTACAGGCGCAACTAGCAATTCTCGATAAGATTTTTGCCGTGAATAACCAGTCAAGAAATTAAACAAATCTGTAATATCCGCACCCAATTCTTCTCGACAACTAAACAATCCTAAATCTGTATATAGTCTGGCTGTTTTTGGGTTGTAATTGCCAGTTCCAATATGTACATAACGGCGCATCCGGTCTTTTTCTCGTCGCACTACCATCACCGTTTTGCAGTGAGTTTTCAGACCTACTAAGCCATAGACAACGTGAACACCTACTCTTTCTAAGCGCCTTGCCCAATAAATATTATTTTCTTCATCAAATCGGGCTTTAAGTTCTACTAGAACTGATACCTGTTTACCATTTTCTGCCGCCGCAATTAAAGCATTAACGATAGGTGAATCGCCGGAAGTACGATACAAAGTCATTTTTATTGCTAAGACATTTGGATCGTGGGCTGCATGGGTGATAAAGCGCACGACTGTGGCAGAAAAAGATTGATAAGGATGGTGTACGAACAAATCTTTTTCTCGAATAACGGAGAAAAAGTCTTTACCTTCCTCTAACTCCAAAACATCAGGATTTAAGTTTGGTTCTCGCAATCGTTGTAGACGCATCGGTACTACAGATTGGCGTGGTGGATCTTTGAGTTCTGGTAATGGCAAAGCCATAAAGGACATTAAATCACGTAGTCCTAACAGACCATCGACTTCGTAGACATCCTGTTCTGTCAGGTCTAGGTCTTGCAGTAATCTGGTGCGGATGAGTTCTGGCGTTTGGGATTGAATTTCGATTCTGACGGGAGAACCACCCATACGCCGTTTACGCAGTTCTTGTTCTATTGCCAGTAACAAGTCATCAGCTTCGTCTTCTTCCAGAGTTAGGTCAGCATCGCGGGTAATGCGGAAGGGGTGATATTCTTGGATATTCATCCCTGGAAAGAGGGAATCTAGATTATGAGCGATCGCCTGCTCTAATGGTACACCTACCCAGTTAGCTGCTTGTCCGTTCTCTTGAAATGCTAACTCTGGCGGTAGGGGCAAAAACCGAGGGAGAACGCTGGGAACTTTGACTCTGGCAAAAAATTCTTCTTCTGTCTCTGGATTCTTGACCACAACAGCCAAATTCAAGCTGAGATTAGAAATGTAGGGAAAGGGATGGCTGGGGTCAACAGCTAAGGGTGTCAGAACCGGGAAAATTTGATCTTCAAAATAGTTATCTAGATAACTGCGTTGTTTTTGAGTCAAGTTAATGTAATCCAAAATATGGATACCATGACTAGCTAACAAGGGGCGAATTATTTGTTCAAAATGTTGATGCTGTTTTGTAACTTGGGGTATGAGATTCAGGCGAATATCATTTAATTGTTGTTGGGGTGTGCGTCCATCGGGTGTTAGTTTGCTGACCTTTGCTTCTACCTGTTGTTTTAGAGCTGCCACCCGCACCATGAAAAACTCATCTAAGTTGGAACTAAAAATTGCCAAAAACTTAAGTCTTTCTAATAGTTTTGTGCGTGAGTCGCAAGCTTCATGTAAAACTCGGTTATTGAATTCTAACCAGCTTAACTCCCGGTTAAGATAGTATTGAGGATCGTTTAAATTAATAGAATTAGAGCTTTTTTTTGATTTAGGCATAGCGATCGCAGATTAACCTAATGCAGCCCATTGAAGGGGAGAACAATTCATATCGTAGATGAAATGGGGCATTAAGGTGAAGTATCTGGCTAATAAATATAATTGCCACACTTAAATATTTAAAATTAGGTGTTGTTGCAGAAATAAAATTAAATTTTTCCAAAAAGTAAAGATTTTTATCTTTGCTTTTCTTTATTCATACGTCAATTCAACAACACGCAAATTTAAGGATTAGGTAACTTTGGTGCTTCCTGTGCATCTTTAGTGGCTGCGGAAATGGGTAATTGCAGATTTTGGTCATAGGCAAAATCGTTCTCAATAGTTATGGCTCGTTTGGGCAGGCTATTACTACGATCGATGTTGCTTTGATTGGGAACCTGTAATGTGTATTGACCAGTCGGAAGACCATCTACACGATAAAGACCAAATTCGTCAGTTGCGCCTGTTCCAACTTTTTTACCTTCAGCATTAACAAGTTCTACCGCTAAACCCGGTACGGGCAGACCTGCACTATCTGTAATGCGTCCAGCAATGCCATATTCAACCCTCATAGGGAAACTCAACTTAGTTACCGCCGCACCCGCAACCTCGGCAATTGTGGTAGTTTTCAGGGGGGTAAGTTCTATGGGTAAGTCTTTGGGAACGACCTCAACTATGTAAACACCCTCTGGCAAATTACCGACAAAGAAGTTACCCTGAGCATTGGTTCTCGCACCACCGATAATCTTACCGTATTTGTCTGTAACTCGGACACTAGACTCGCCTAAATCAAAGCTTTCTTTACTTCCTTCGACAAAAATACGTCCAGAAATCGCTCCCTTATCTTTACCAAAAGAGTTAAAGTTACCTGGGGAGATTCTACCATCAGAGAATGATAAATCGGATACTAGAGAAATTGTCAGGCGATCATCTCCCCATCCACCAAAATTACTTCTAGCCTTGGAAGGTATAGCTTGATATTCGACTCTAGCAAATAGACCCGGTATCAATTGGGTGCTAGCACCAACAATTGGCCCCACATCGCCATCCCGATAAGCAAGCCCTAACCTCCAACTAAATCCTCTAATATTTCTGGGATAATAATTTACTGTAGCAAGGTAGCGAGCTGGTAGATTACCACCAAAATCACTGCCCAAAGATAACTGATAATTATTGTTTAGTTTATAACTGAAATCTGTAGCATAGTTATCACCAAAGCTACTAAATGATAATCGAGTTAAAGCATTAGGTTGATATGCCGAATAAAACAGATATTGCCCTTCAGTGTCAGGTCTACCTGTAAAATATAAACTATTGGAGGGACGGAAATAGAAAGTAGGTGCAATGTATTCAGTTGAGTTTGAATCAGATTTGCGACTACGTGCTAAAACTCCCAACCTCAAATTACTATTGAAGCGATAACCTACTTCTAAGCTATGATTGTATCTTTCTCTTGAGCCATTATCACTTCTATAACCTTCAGGGAATAACTGGGAATTAGCATTTATATCTAATCCACCTAATTGAATATCTAAATCTGTATTATAGGCAAGCTTACCAAAAGACGTACCCACACTACCCGATAAAATCACAGGATTGGCTATACGCCAAATTGCACCTACTTGAGTTTGGAAAGTATTCGGAATTGCTTGTAGTCCAGCTTCAACAGTAAAATTATCTGATAGACCTTGCCTAAATTGATAAAAGCCCACAAGGCTACCAGAATCAGAGGTATTATAGTCGTCAGAAAAAGCATTTTGAGCTAAGTTACCACTAAAACCCAAACCCAATAACTGTACGTTACCACCTGGAGGTAATAGTAAATCTGAGGTGTTGAGTCTCACAGAGCGAATTTCAATAGGTACACTGAAATTGTTGCGATCGTAAACTAAAACCTCAATTAAATTATTTTGTCCAGCAGGCAAATTTACATCAAAAAATTCGTATCTTCCATCAAATCCTACCTGCTGTTGGGCAATTATTCTACTACCAACTCGCAGTTGCACAAAACTGGCTGGCGGAACTTCGCCGCGAAATGTTTGTACGGAACGAGAACTTCTGGGTATTAACTGATTAGCACTATAACTTTGTCTGTAACGATCTGCGGGTAAATTAGTGTAACCAAATTGTGCGCCTGTTAAAATTTGCCCATTTAATAGTGGATGTACACTGATTTGTTGGCGACCTAATTGATAAAGAAATCTGCCATTACGTTTATAGAAAAAATATTCAGCTAAGTTAGGAGAGTTTTCAAAATTATTATTTAAACGTATACGCCAAGTCCCGCCAGCGAGTCTCCCACCCAACAAACTATAACTCTGGAACCGAGTACCACCAGAATCATTAACAACATTAAGTTCCTGTCTAAAACTAGACAATCCACTTAGCGGTGCTTTAACTTCTGGTTCTAGATCAATTGCTGCATTTCGCGCTTCTCTACTACCTGATAACCAAGGTAAACCAACAATTAAAGCAGCCTCTAAAGACCTTAATTCAACTGTGGTATTGAGTTTTTCTTGTAATAGAGAATCGCTAATGTAAGTAGTTCCTTGGATGCTTTCCAGTTCATTAGCTGCGAGTTTTACCACGCCTAAAGGTGTCTTGATTTCTGTTGTCTCACCATTAACTGTAATAGTTAAACCAGTAATTTGGGCAAAATTTTCTAGGGGTAATAGTAAAGTTTTACCACGGCGGATAACGTCTAAACTGCCTACTTCTCTTCGGTTGATAATAATTCCTAATAATAAAGTTTCGATGCCTGAATCGGCTGTGTCGGTGAAAGTAATTGTGTCTGATGAATTTGTGGGTACTGTGCCATTAACATTTTTCTCTGGGTTGCCAGGATCTGGTTGAGAAGATTCAGCTTTAGGGGATTGTTTACTACTATCAGCAATGTAGCTTTCTTGGGTGTGAGTAATAGGATTAGAACTGTTAGTTTCAGCTAATAAAGTGTTGGTTATGTGTTGAGCAATTAGCTTTTCATCAAAATTTTCTGTGGTAAAAATCTGTGGTGCAACACCTGTGGAAAACTCATTGGGAAAAGTTTCTAATGCACTGGGAGTAGCGATCGCATACTTAAATGTATCAGCCGTTTGGCTATGATCATTATCTTGAGGTGTGGGAATAGAACTTACTAACGAATGTGGTGTGATTGGTGGGGGGGAAATTGGGGGGCGATCGTAAAACATAGTTAATTAAACACAAATGTTCCTATAAGCAGTCGAGAAATTTCTTGACTGCAAAGTAGTTGGGGAAGAAAGTAGTTAAATCAATTGAAAAATCGCAGTTGATGTACCAACAAATGCTATCTTGTGCGTCTGGGAATGATGTTACGACGAGACGAATCAGCAGGACTGGTTAATAGCTTTTGAGGAGTACTCGCTAAAACTGACACACTGAAAGGGATACCTTGATCAATTTTGATCCCATTCAATTCACCGTTAATGTCTAAAACATATTGACCAGGTGTTAGTTTTTGTGGTATCCGGAGAGGGATTTGACGACGAGTATCTGGTAATATGGGGCTTCTAGGTAAGAAACCAGCACTCAAGACATTTTCTGGTAATTTTGTAGTTTTCTTTTCTAAATTGGCAATTTGTTTAGTAGCATTAGCACCTGGATATTTAGCAGCCGGCCAAATAGCATATTGACCAGCCATCCGCACATAGCCATTACCTTGACTAGAAATATCAAAATTTGCTTGTACGGGGCCAGTTTTAGTATCTACAGTAATTTTATTGAGTGAAGCAACTCTCTTGATTTCACCAACATAACCATAGACAGCAACCCCAAAACGTCCAACAACTCTCACATCAGCTACACTTTTAGGACTTGCGTCCCTATCTTCAGAAGGAACTTCTTCTATAAAGATAAAAGCTCGATGTTCTCCGGATTTAGGCTGTACACGGGGACGCACGGAAAATCTGACACTTTGAGCTTTTCCTGGGGGAATAGTAAACCTAACTGGGTTAACTACAATTGATGAAGACAGCGACTGTTCAGAAGTTGGTACGGCTTTAATATTATTTTTTTCGTCGAGTGTCCAATCTTGAGTATAGATTCTAAAAGTCGATGGTTTTTTTCCGTTATTTACTACTTGAAAAGACTGAGTACTAGACCTTCTTTGGTCAAGCTTTAACTCAAAGCGTGGAGGGCTAACACCAATAGAAATAGCTGAAGTAGAATTACAAGCTAAAGCAACTGCGCTCGCTGTTGCTAAGATACTCAGCCCAACATTTCTTAGTGTTTTAGTTAGCTTTATCTGCTTGTTCATCATTAATAATAAATAGATTAATTGTTTAAAATTCTGTAATTGTTAACTGCAAACTACCAGAATGAATACCGGATTTTGTTACTTGTGATAAGTCTAAAGTAAAAGTTGCTCCTCCTTGGACTATCACCCTATCCGGTGTTGCACCTTGTCCGATAACAATGGGTGCTAGAGGGTCAATATCTACTATAATTACGGAGCTTCCTTGTGTAAGTGAAAAATTTCCAGAAGGGGTGTATTGTACCTGTAAACTATTAAGATTATTACTATCTATTTGGAACTGCCAGAGATTATTAATTGTCTTGCTAATTTGTGTATTAACTAAGAACGGGTTAGATGTATTTAAGGAAGTTTCACCTATAACTCCATGACCACTTAGATTCACAGTGCGACCATCTGGTAAGATATCTTCTTGGCTAATTTCTAGTATTTCATTTTCAATGACAATACATCCGTCATTAGTACTTGTACAAGTTGGATTAGCAGATGCTATACCCGCAGTACAGAATTGATAGAGAGCCAGAACAATCGTTGTGATGCTGAGAAAATATTGGCGCTGCATCAAATTCTTCATTCAGCAATTATTTAAATCAGAGAACTAAAAAATATGGCAATTGATTACGGACAGAGCAGAAATAATTAAACTTTATAACTCATGGCTTAGATTCAGAGTCACTAAGTCTGAGTACGTGAATCTACAAGTGTCTTAGATGGACTACGCTTGTTTATGTGTGCGGACTGTCAGCTCTATGGGTTAGGGCGTAGATACACATGAAAACTATTTACCTAACACAAAAATTTTGCTCTGAGCCGATATCAATTGCCATTATCGACTCTATTCTGGGAAACTAAATGCAGATATCTTAGTTAGCTGTAGCTGTGACAGTAATAATCCCGCCTGTGTGCAAACCAGATTCGGTGGTGGCAGAAAAGTCGAATGAAAAGCTTACGTCTCCTGTCAGAGCGTTAGCATAATCTAAACCAGGAGCAGAATCAGTAGAGGAAGCTAGAGTAGGTGTGAAGGAAACTGTACTGTTGCCGCTAGTTGAATCCAAGGCAACAGCAGTGCCACTATTGGCAATCCCATGTACGATATTACCAGTGCTAGTAATACCCCAAGTCTTGTACAGGGTAATAGGGTTAGTAATTGTTACAATGCCGTTAGCAACGGTGGCACTTGCACCACCGTTGAGGGCATTATCAACTGTGCCTGCGGCATCAAAAGTACCATTTACAGTCTGGATAACTCCATTAGTATAGCCAGGTGCTAAATCTGTAGGTTGTACGTCATAGGTGAGAGTATCATAGGTTTCCAAAAAGATAATTTCTGGAACGTTGGCTTGGATGTCAACATCGGCGGTGGCTGCCTTAACAGGTGCGGAAAAGAAATTGCTAACTAAAGCTACTGTACCCAATGTTAAAGATGCTAAAGAATATATCTTTTTCATGGTCGTGTAGGTATAACTTGTGTGGTTTTTTGCTACGCCTGAACAAGCGCAAAAACAATTTAGCCCGTTGTATATTTAAGCAACATCAGAAATTTTACTGAAAGTATTTAAATTTACTATATTCATGATAAGTAATAGTACTTATTTCTTTTTTCTTACTCAATCGATTTACGGTTAAAGCAAAACAGATGGAAATCGTCTGCAAAAGCAATTTTAAAGTATGAATAAGCTCGTAGTAAGGACTTTAGTCCTTATTTTGGGAACCAAAATCTTTACCACAAAATCTGCATATAGGAATCATCTTTAATTTTTGAACAGATAAATAATAATCCAGTAGTAGCGTGGCAAGCCTTAAATGTTACACTGGGATTATCTTCCAGTGTGGGCATCTTGCCGACACAAGACGGGCTAGAAGCCCATCCCACAAGAGCTATATTTTTCCACTACTTTAGCCTTGACACTCCACTACAGGAATTTTATTTATACTTTATAAATAACCTTTCATACGTTTAAGTAAATGCAGTGAAATCACTGACAGTAATATTACTGCTGACAACTCCATTTAAGATACCTATTAATTCATTGGTACTAGTGATTCTAATTAAAGTATTATTAATATCTACACCCGTACCTTGAGTGATGGTTAATTGTCCAAAGGTCAAACCACCTGCTAAACCAATCAAGTCTTGACCGTCTACAAAGTCTTTGATTATATCTGTTCCACCCTTTGCTTGTAGAACAAATAGGTCATTACCACTACCACCAACTAAAATATCATTACCCAATCCACCAATGAGAATATCATTACCATCTCCACCCCGGAGGATGTCATTACCACTTAAACCATAAATTGTGTCGTTACCACCTTGACCATTAATAACATCGTTAGAACCATTGAGACCAACGTAGTAGTTATCAAGGTCATTCAGGAAAGTGACAGCATTATTTTTAAAGTTGGTTCTGTCGGTTTGGGTAGCAGTGTAAACATCATAGACATCTTGAATAATGTTACCGTCTCCCTCAAATAGAATGTTGCCTATTTTCGGCTGACTGAGGAGCGGTTCCCGGAAGTTATTCAGGTTTTGCATCTGAAAATTCTGCAAAATGACCTTGGTATTAGCCACACCCTCGAAGGTAATTTCTAAATTAGCACCATTTTGGGTGAGGAGCATATTTTGAGCAGTCATACCAGCGCCTTGAAATTTCAAGAGATCCATTTCTGCTCGGATACTGGAGGATGGATTAAAGCGAGTACCTGCACCACCAAAATCAGTGATGGTATCTGTTCCATCTCCTGCATTGAGGATGAACTGATCATTACCACCGCCACCGATGAGGATGTCATCTCCCTTTAATCCTGTGATGATGTCGTTACCGGTTAAACCATCTATATAGTCTTCAAAGTTATCACCTTGTAGAGTATCGTTGCCGTTTGTACCAAAAGTACCAAATGATAAAGAAAAGTCATCAATGGCTAGACCGTGATCGTTACCTGTATGGTTGATGTCGCTCCAACGTAGCCAGATTTCTTGGCCTGGTGCTAGATTCAGACCACTGATTTTACCGGATATGGAAGTACGGTTAGCTGCTGCATTACCATCTAAAGCCGTTACAGTACCACCAGTTACAGGACTGGTAAAGTCAAGGTTATTAGCATCTATCCAAGTACCGCCAGTGATACTAGTAGCACCGACTTGATACTGAAAATCTACTGTTTGAGTGCCTGCACCACTATTACGCCATTGTTCACCTATATATGTGACGTTCAGAAAGTTGAGGGTGATGTTTGTATTATTAACTAAGCGGACACCCCAAAAAACAGTTCCGGTGGAATTAGAACCGATGGAACCTAAAGCGCGATCGGTGCTACCTACAGTACCAAAACTGTATAAGTTTCCAGTACTAGTGCTGCCATTAGTTGTAGAAATTTGGGTTCCAGTACCAGTACGAGCTGTGTACCATCCATTAATAGTGCTGTCATTAACCCAAGTGGCGTTACCTGAAGTACGTAAGGTATTAAAGTTTTCAGTATAAACATTATTATTGAGGATGCTAGAAAGTTGGATTGCTGACATAGTAAAACCTGGGATATTGTTGTTTTTGGTTAGTCAATTTATTTACAGAAAATCTCATTGATTGTGTATTTAAATTCATAGATAGATTAATTTACTGTAAGTATGCCTTCAATAAATTTTGAGTCATCAAAACTTCTTGAGGAAAGTTCACAGCCATTATCTAAATATTGGAGCTAACAAGATTAACTTACCCATGAATAAGGGCTAAACTCATCCTTTAAATAATTAGTTGATAAAATTTGAATGAATAAACAGTAAAATGATAGAAAATAAAGTTAGATATAAATCTGAATTGGCAGTTCAGGTGGTGAAGTATTAAAACTTATTGAACAGTAAAAAATAGCCTAATTTGATATTTAGCTCATTTACTATATTCTTACCTACTAGTCTCCGTCCTCAGCATATTTACTTAAGTGATAGTGAGGAAAAACTTGGTTTAAATATTACTTACATCAGTTAATATTCTTTACTGCATTGCTTTAACAAGAATTTAGCACTTAACAAAGATTTAGTTCTTTTACATTAGGCAAATGTTTCAAGCTACTCGTCGTCGTCTGGCTATTTGGTACACTGCGGTAACTGTGGTATTGTTGCTGTTGTTTGCCAGTGGTGTGTATTTATATGTCCGTAGTACATTGGTGGAACGGATTGACGATACTCTTAGTCATGTTGTGGAAATTGTAGAGCGATCGCTATCTGAAAAATCAGAGAATTACTGGTTACGAAAAAAGCTGACTAAGCAATTCATCTCGGCTCAAGCTTAGATGCTCCGCAACATCTCGTAAGATGGCATTCAGTGTACCAACTTTGAGTGGGTCATGGGCAGGAACTGTAACATGATGTTCCCCATTTAGCTGAGTTGTTAAACGAATATGACTTCCAGTTTGCCTATCTATTACATACTCAAAACGCGCTAATGCTTTAGCTAAGTCTTCACCTAATAAATCTCGCGGTAATTTCACGAAGCAATTACCTCATCACGGACGATATGCAGTCTAATTGCTTTTGGTCGATTGGCTTCATCAGGGAAGTGACAGCGAACCGCATCACGTAACATTTCCTTTAAGCTAGAAATATCATCAGCTTGGGTAAAGATTGATTCACCTAAAGCCTTTGCTGTGTAACCACCCTCTAGGTCTTCTTCAACTAAAAATATGATTTCGGTTGATGTATTTTTCACTATGCTTGTATTGTCATCAAAGTATTGCCTCAACCATACTTTAACATTCAAAAAGATTTAGTTTTTCTGCGTTGTCCAATGTTTCAAGCTACTCGTCGCCGTCTGGCTATTTGGTACACTGCGGTAACTGCGGTATTGTTGCTGCTGTTTGCTAGTGGTGTGTATTTATATGTCCGTAGTACTTTGGTGGAACGGATTGACGATACGCTCAATCATGTAGTGGAAATTGTGGAGCGATCGCTGGTCATTGAACCAGTGAACGGTGAGCCTGAGAAGCTACGCATTAACGTAGAAGCCAGTTTTCGCAACAATGCCAATACTGTAGAAGATGATCATATTGATCTAGAGTGGTTTAGTCCTACTGGTGACTTAATCTGGTCAACTTTTTCTGAACCTTTAAATATTCCTATTCACAGTAACCGCACAGGTGAAACTGTTCACGTTTTTAAGCAAGACAGATGGACAAACTCAAAAACGCAAAACTCAGCACTCACCAATCAAGATTCAGGACTATTATTGCGACAAGTTACACAACGAGTGGAATTTGGACGGCAAGTTTTGGGATATCTGCGTGTGAGTCATCCTTGGTTTGAAGTGACTAAACCGAGTCGCCAGTTAATTTTTGATTTGGCACTGGGTACTGGGTTAATGGTGATTTCTGTCGCCGCCAGTGGGTGGTTTCTCTCAGGTAAAGCAATGGAACCAGTTGGTGAATCTTACCAACGTCTCAAGCAATTTACTGCGGATGCTTCCCATGAACTCAGAAGTCCCATTACTTTGATTCAAACTAATGTCCAAGTTGCTTTAGCTGATTTAGAGTTGACTGAAACTGAAGCCACTACATCTTCCAATTATCGCCAACAATTAAAGGTAGTGGAACGGTTAACCCAGCGTTTGGGCAAGTTAGTTAATGACTTATTATTTCTAGCACGTCAGGACGGTGGTGTGAGCAGAGATGGTTTTTCATCTTGTCCCCTTGATGCTTTACTGATGGATGTGGTGGAAGAACAACAACTTGTAGCTACGGAAAAAGCAATTACTCTCAATCTGCACTTAATTGATCCTGTTGATTCTGAAACTAGTCCTGAATTACTAGAACATTGGTTCACACTGGTAGGGAACTGGGATCAACTGGTGCGATTATTTACTAATTTGATTGGTAATGCTCTACATTATACACCCGCAGGTGGGGCGGTGAATGTGGAATTGGTGCGTGTAGATAGAGTTCGCTATAATACATCGCAGTTACAAATTAAGGTGAGTGATACGGGAATTGGTATTCCGGCTGAAGCATTACCCCGATTATTTGATCGTTTTTATCGAGTTGATCCTGCACGCACTCATAAGAGTGGGAATGTAGGTAAAGATAATGCTACAGGTTCAGGATTGGGACTGGCGATCGCGCAAGCTATTGTGGAACATCACCAAGGTAACATTCAAGTCGAAAGCACTGTAGGTAACGGTACTACTTTTATTGTCACTTTACCCATAACTCTAGAGTCTTAATTTGATAATTGATATTTGTTTCCTGTGACAGATGAATTTTACTAAATTTACATACTAATTTATTTATTAAAGCCTGCATTTTTTAGCCATAAATATTGCAGCCAGCAGTTGAGTGATTAAGAATTTGTCATTTAATCTGCTATTTTTTGCTGGCGAAAATGCAGGTATAAGAAAACTTTTGGAGGTCTTGATGACAACTTCCATTCCAGAAAAAAATATACCTTTTTTAGAAAAAGTAAGAACAGAAAGCGGCTTGGGTGATATTTATGATGCCAGAGATATAACTGAAGTAGTCTTTCGTGTCATGCGTGATTTGATGACTACAGAAGCTGCGGACAGAGTAGAAGCAGAACTACATGAACCTGCGGAAGAAAGTGATGATAAATCGCTGCAAATGGAAATTGCAGATTTGTGGCATGATACCAATCCTCTTGTCGGCTTCTTGAGTCGGGTACGTCCGCCCTGGCAAGGCCCTGGAATTTTTAAAATCGATAGCGATCGCTTCCTATTCCGGGTGGCTAATGAGGGAGGAATGCCGCCAAATGTAGATAGAGAACAAGTAGTTAAAGCTGTGTTTTCTGCTACAAAAGATGAATTATCATCAGAGCGAATTGAAGAAATTGCTAATTGGTTACCTGATAAAGTTCGTCAAATTTGGGAAGAAGCTTAACCGAAGTCTGGTATCTTCTGAATAACTATGTGGTGGGCAATGCCCACCCTACGGATAATTAAATTTCCAAAAAAATTAATCTGATTGAACCATAAATGTTTTTATTATTCGTAATGTAATTTATTTGTATTCATCATCCTAAAGATAGAGGTTGATATATACAATTTTTGTCCACATTTTCAATCCCAAAGTTAGAGAAAGACGAAAAGAATAGCTGGTAGATTGAGAATGCTGCTTTCGTAGTAGAGATTTATTTAATTGATTTAAATAAAAAATCGTCCTATTTGCTAAAACTCAAATTTTTAGGAGTAAATCATGAGCATAAACTTTTCCAACTTTCGCAAGTCTGCTGAATTATTGAGTGCAATTTGTGGAGGGTTGCTGATGGGTATAGTAGCAATTCCTCAAGCAGTGCTGTCACAACAGCCAGTTCAGCAACCTACTATCCAGCCCAATTCTAAAGTTAATCCTTGTCCAAGAATTTTTTATGAGCAACCACACAATGATCGGGTTGCAGTCCCTCAGGGTTGCCCTCCTAATGCTTTCACTCAAAGGCTTATAGATCAGGGATTGCTTCCGCAAAGCAGCGTTCCTGCTACGCCAAACGCTGACCAAATAAGAATGGGTGTTGGTGGCGAAACAAGTTCAGTACTAAACCCCAACCCCAGGATTTTTAGTGAAGCCCCCTATGGTCGTTCTCAACGCAGTTTACAAACTGAAGGCGGAAACACACAGCCAGGTGTTCAAGGATCACAGCAGAACCCAGCGCCTGGTGTAGGACAATCTACTGTGCCAGTTAGTCCCCTACCCTCACCAGGTCAACAACAAAGTCCTAGCACCCGTATTTCTCTGGCGAGTGGTAGAGTAAACGTGAGATTAGTTAACGATAGCGGTGCTAATGTGACTTATCAGGTAATTGGAGACACAGCACCGCGATCGCTGCAAGGTAAATCCGATGTCACACTCCAAGATTTAACAGCACCCGTCACTGTCACATTTCAACGGGAAGACGGTGGATTGCTAGAAGCAACTCCCCAGCCTTCCCCACAATCAGGTGTTTTGGAGGTGAGATTGAGAGAGACTACCGATGTTGGTCAAGATAGAAGTGCGTTGAGAATTGAAAATAACGGTTCAGTGTTTTTGAACTAGTCAATGGTCAATAGTCAATAGTCAATAGTTACAAATCTTTTGACCATAAACTATGGACTATGGACTATGGACTTTTGACTCCTCAACATTTGCGTCAGGCGATCGCGTAAAAATACTTCTTGTTTGTTGTCTTCTAGGGTTTGCGAAAGTATGATTGCTCTTTCGTAAAAATTACGGGCGGTTGGGTAGTTACCTAGCTGCTCGTATAATTTTGCGTAGGATTCAAAGGACTTTAATTCTTCGCGCAGATTTTGTAATTCTTGAGCGATGGTTAAACGCTGTTGTAGTAAGTCAAAGGCGCGTTCATAACGTCCGACGGCGCTGTGAGCTGTGACTAAACCGTCAATGGCGCGGATTTGGTTAGAGCGATCGCCTAGAGTTTTGGCAATCCTCATAGCTGTGCCATAAGTACCAATCGTATCAGGATAATTACCAACAGCTAGGTAAGCATCGCCTAAGTTATTTAAAGTATTAATTTCTCCTGGTGCGTCCCCAGTCCGACGGCGGAAAATCAAAGCTGTTTCATAAAGTTTGATCGCCTTGTTGTAATCTCCCAGCCTAGCCGATACAAGACCCAAGTTACTCAAGGATAGTCCCTCACCATCAATATTTTTCACATTGTCAGCGATGGTGTAGGCTTCCTGAATTGTTTGTCCGGCGGCTGTGGCTTCACCTGCTTGTAGTAGCAACGTACCAAGATTATTCAGGGCGAAAATTTGTGATTGAAAGTCTTTAGTATCACGGGCGATCGCTAACCTTCGACGTAATGCGTCTTCTCCTTCTTTAAAACGTCCTAATTCAATATAAGCTTTTGCTAACAAATTATAAGTTAGACCTTTTGCCCTCAGGTCACCAATCAAGTGATAAATATCCAACGCTTGTAAACCAGAGTCAATGGCTTTGTCTGCATATCCAGCAGCATATTGTTGTTCAGCCACCTGTAATAATGAGTCTGCATCATCTCTAGATTGCCGTCCAATAGAACTATTGAAAGGACGATGGAGTTGTTGAGTAATATCAGCCGCACTGGCGGCTACAGGATGCAATAGGGAAGTCAAAATTAATAGGTAAAAACCAAACAACTGGTAGCTTTTGGCTTGAGTGCTAGGGAATAAATGCTGTTGTGTCATAAAACTTACCCAAGAAATTGCGGTTTTAAGTAAAAGCTGGCAGAAAAGTTTTATTATGTCAGCATGAAGACTAGCAGTTTACGCGTATATACTTAACCTATGACTTAACCAAATCTTCGCCCAAGTAGATAGTGCGGATGTCTGCGGGTAATTTGTCCTCTAGCATACGATAGCCTTCCTGAAGAAAATTGGCTACTTCAGCAGGTGTTACCTTTTCCCCTTCTGCTTGTAGATAAGCGGCAATGCGAGTTTCGCTCCAATGAAAGGTTTGCGCCATCAAGACCATCAATCGTAACATGGGGGGCAGTTGGTCTAATGCTTGTTCGACATAGCACCAAAGTGGTGGAGAAGTTGCTTGCAGAGAATAGTGAATGGCTTCAGTTGGGGGTAATTGAATTTCATTGATACAGTAAGCTGTGATATTAATCAGCCAATTTTGCAAGGTCAACCCTTCTTGACCTGGAAGAGGATTTTTTAAATCCAGTCCACCAAGTTCGTAATAGATGTGTCGCCAAGTCAGAGCAAAGAGATAATCGGCCTGTACAGGCGATCGCGCGGAATGTTGAATTAAAGTGTAGACTATCGGGCTGTAACGGCAAAAAATCACCGTAAAGTACTTACCAGCATCGGGATTATGTTGAAACAGATCCAGCAATTCTTGGTCACTGTGATGAAACAGGGACTTTACCAGTGGGTGATTCGCTTCAGAAAAATGAGGAATTTGCATAAGTTTGGCCATTGATACTTGTTAAAATAAAGTTGCCAATAAGATTTTTGAGTCAGCCGTATAATATCTTGATGTAGGTCTGTTGAGAACCAAGACTCAGATTAGTTTAGTCTTGTACACTAGAACAAAGACCTCTTAGTTGAAGTCTTTATAGACAAAAATAAAAGCGACTCCCTTATATAATTTTTAATTTGTTCATGGTTATAGCAGCTAGTGTGATATCGTTCCGGCTTACCCCTGTTTTAGGCTCTTTTTTGCCCTCCTTGCCTCTAGATAGCCTGTTGTCAACCCAAGGCATCATGGTGATGCTCTTAGCAGCATATGCTGGCGCTATGTGGCTATTCCTCACCAGTGCGCCTAAAGTGCATACTGTGATGGTGTCCGATCTAGAGATTGCCCGACAATTATACGAAGGGCTACTAGATTTACCAGCCGCAGAAGTACCACTGCACTACTACTACAACTACGAACAAACTATAGGCGCAACGGGCATAGATCCGCTATATATGTCTACTAGTCCTAGCTGGTCTGGCAAGTCAATGAATAATGCCAGTGATGGACTGTGGTATCAATTAAAGAAAAATACTCAACTACACGTCATTACAGGTGCAAGTTTGGGTGTAAAAAATCAGCAACGTCACGTTTGCTTTGACCGTGACTGCTTAGAAATGGTTTTAATGCGGGTAGAAACACGCGGTTTAAAATTCAAAATTCGTAATCAGAAGCCTCTAAACTTTCTAGTTAAGGATTATGAAGGTAGAATTATCGAAATAGCTGAAGTAGCCAATTAGTCATTAGTTATTGGTCATTTGTGATAAATAAGGTGCGTTTGGCAAAACCATAACGCACCTTATTTTGTTTTTTTAGGTTGTTATTCATCTGAGAAGTAGCGACTTAGAAAAGTTTGCGGTGTTAAAATTGGAACTTCATTAAATTCTATCAATACTAATAAATCTAAATCACCAGTAACAATCACTTGGGCATTGGCAGATAAAGCAGTTGCGAGTATGACCGCATCATCTGGATCTCGTAGTTGGGAAACTTCAATAGAATTGATAATACATGAATGTGATAACTGTTTTATTATAGAAAGCAACTCTTTTACACTTGTATTTAAAGTATTTATCCTTGCCTGAAACTTCTTACGCGCAAGTATTTCTTCAACATCCGCAAGGATAGGCTCAGAAGTATAAATAGTTATTTTATTTGCTGCTGCTAAATCAAAAATTTTACCTGGGACACCACGCCAAAGTAAACCAGAAACCCAAACATTAACGTCTAAGACAACTCTCATTTTTTAGAGCGTCGTTCCCGTCGCATTTCTTTGACCATCTCACTAATTTCTTGCAGAGTAGGTTCATCAGCATCTACTCCTAACGTTGTGATTTTTTCAGATAATTCTGTCCAAGTCAATTGGTTACTCATTTTTTTGAACACAATTTCATCTTCTGTAACCAAAACTTCGTATTCTGTCAAAGGCTGGAGTTTAGCCAACACCTCTGGCGGGATTTCGAGTTTGCCTTCAGCCGTCACTTTAGCAACAATATTTGTATTCATAGTTTAAATTTACCAGTTTTATAGATTTTATCTTCTTATCCCTCATCTCACCAGATACCGCTAGGAAGTGCTACTAGTAGAAATGTCTCGATTAGACGAGTGATTGCAAAAAACTAGGATATGGCGATCGCCTGATAAAATTAATAAAAATAGGGTGATTTAGGTAAAATGCTAAATCACCCTTGAAATTTTATTTTCTACTTATTTCATCAACTCAATTGTTCATACTTGAATTTCCCTTTAATAAACTTATGGAAATATTGACCCTTAGACGGTGCATTATCTAATTCTTCCTTGACAGTAAGCGGTACTTTGAAATATTCGTAAACACTTCCACTATCAAACTCCATAGTCAGTGTTTGAGTTGTTGGCTCATAGCGATACTCCTTAATAAAGCTGCCTTCGGGTTTGAGTAGAGGGAAAGCAATTACATCTCGAATGCTGGCAGAATCAGTTAATAACATGACTAACCGATCAATCCCAATACCTAAACCGCCAGTGGGTGGCATACCATATTCCAAAGCGGTGAGGAAATCTTCATCTACACCTTGGGCTTCTAAGTCACCGGCAGCTTTTTTCGCAGCTTGGGCTTCCAAACGTTCTCTTTGATCGATGGGATCTGTTAATTCTGAGAAACTATTCGCAGTCTCCCGCCCGACTATGAATAACTCAAATCTTTCTACTAACCCAGATTGAGAACGGTGAGGTTTAGCTAAGGGCGAAATTTCTACAGGATAATCAATGACAAAGGTCGGCTGAATTAACTTTGCTTCTACCTTTTCTTCAAAAGCTAAATTCAGTATCTTACCTATAGTTTGGGCTTCATCTACACCAGGAATCCCAGCATTTTTACCTGCTGATTTCGCTTCTTCTAGTGTTGGGAAAGAATGGAAATCCAATCCCGTATATTCTTTCACTAAATCGTGCATTGTCACCCGTCGCCAAGGTGGTGTTAAATCTACCGTTTCGCCTTGATAGGTAATTTGCAGCGTGCCGAGTACATCTTGGGCAACAGTGGTGATAATACCTTCCGTTAACGCCATCATATCGTTGTAGTCGGCGTAGGCTTGATAAACTTCAATAGAGGTAAATTCAGGGTTGTGTCTGGTGGAAATTCCCTCATTGCGGAAAATTCGCCCCAACTCAAATACTTTTTCAAAACCACCGACAATCAACCGCTTGAGGTGGAGTTCTGTGGCAATTCGCAGATACAACTCCATTTCTAAAGTGTTGTGGTAAGTGATGAAGGGACGCGCATCAGCACCACCAGTTTCACTTTGTAAAACTGGGGTTTCAATCTCTAGAAAATCCCTTTGTTCCAAATAACGGCGAATCCCGGCCGTAATTTGGGCGCGACGGCGGAAAGTTTGCCGGACTTCGGGGTTAACAATTAAATCAACATAGCGTTGACGGTAGCGCTTGGCAACATCCGTTAACCCATGCCACTTGTCGGGTAGCGGCAGTAGGGATTTGGTGAGGATGGTATATTCTTTGACGTAAATCGATAACTCGCCCTTTTCAGTCCGTTTTATTGTTCCCTTGGCTCCCAGAATGTCCCCTACATCTGTGAGTTGTTTGAGATGATTAAAAGCATCGGCATCAGTTTCTGCCATGCTTTCTTGGATACGATTTTTCTCTAAATAAAGCTGAATAGTGCCTGTTTCATCTTCCAAGGTGAAGAAAGCCAATTTACCGAAAACGCGACGCGCCATAATGCGTCCGGCAATGGCAACTTCTGTATCGACTTCTTCACCACTGGTTAAATCAGCAAATTTTTCTTGCAATTGGGCGGCGTGATGGGTAGACTCCCAACGGTAAGCGTAGGGGTTAGTTCCTAGCTGCTTGAGTTGTTCTACTTTCTCCAGCCTAGCGGCACGGATATCTTCTTCCGACATGGTAACGAACTATTCAGAGGGCAAGATTAATTATAAATAGGGATTAGGGAGTAGGGATTGGGAATTAGGGAAAAATTCTTATGATTTGTGGAGGTGGGGATTTGGAATTGATGCGATCGCTACAATTAAACTACAATCAAAGCACTATGACGCAAACCAAAGTCCGCTTGTGGAATGTAGAAGAATATCACCGGATGTTGGCGGCAGGCATTATGGATATATCTATGCAAAAGTATTGAACATCAGAAAAACTCTGTTGCAGAGTTTTTCTGCGCGATCGCGTGTCAGTTGTTGAAAGGATTTGGTCTAATACCCCAACCCGCACAAGGAGTGGTTTTTACATATATTTGCCACTGACCACTGACAAAACTCTACCCGCAAGGGATAGAGTTTTTATTTTTAATCAAAATGTATCAAATTGTTAACCTAATTCTGATATTTTAAAGAGGATTTACAAATATTTGTATTCCTTAACTAAATTTAAAGGGAAAATAGCGACGTGTATAACACCATTATCGGCACACCATTTAATGATCTGCTCGTTGGTACTGCGGTTGATGATCTAATAATTGCCTTACAAGGAAATGATCAAATCATTGGTAGTTTTGGAAATGATTTCATCGTTGGGGATACAGGAATTGATACTGTTGACTACAGTGAATTAGGTCAAGCTGTTACTTTACAAGCAACAGGTATTGTTCAAAAAGGCAGAGCCGGAACAGACACACTCAATGGGATTGAAACTATCATTGGTGCGAAAGGACAAGTCAATACAATAGATGCTTCCACCACCACAGGTTCTACTACATCTGTTAGCGTTAATCTTTCTGCTAACAGTCTGATAGTGAATGGAGTTCCCACAACTAGCCCATTGAATTTTACAGTGCAGAGATTTGCAAATGTTATCGGTACTGCACAAAATGACAGCATCATTGGCGATAACAACAATAACCTGCTAATTGGTGGTCAAGGTAACGACGAAATTTTTGGACTCGAAGGTGATGACACCGTGCAAGGTGGTGCTGGTGATGATGTGATAGGTGGAGGGAGTAGAAATAGTCTTGCGACTTCCCGATTAGGTGATGGTAACGATATCGTACAAGGCGAGGGTGGTAATGATGTCCTGATCGGCGGTACTGGTAATGACACCCTTGATGGTGGTGCTGACCTTGATACAGCCGACTATAGTAATTTAGGCACTGCGATCGCCTTACAAGCGGCTGGTATTGTCAATAAAGGTGCAGCAGGTACAGATCAAATTCTCAATATTGAAACTATCATCGGTGCAAGAGGTCAAGCCAACGCCATTGACGGTTCTACCGGTACTAGTACAACCACATCATTTAACGTCAATCTCTCTACTGATAGTCTCGTCGTTAACGGTGTTCCAGTCTTAGGAACACTGAACTTTAACGTTCAAAACTTTGTTAACGTCACCGGTACTTCCCAAGCTGACACCATAGTTGGTAATAACCAAGGTAACTTATTAATTGGTGGTAGAGGCAATGATCAAATCTCTGGTCTTGGTGGTAAAGATACCATCATCGGTGTTGATCCTAACAGTCTCCAACCAGGTATTAATGAAGTAGATACCCTCACCGGAGGAGCAGATCCTGATAAATTCGTATTAGGAGATGCAAAAAATCCTTACTATGTAGGCGGTGGCGGTTTTGCTGGTTTGAATGACTTTGCCTTGATTACTGATTTTCAAACTGGTCAGGATCAAATCCAACTCAAAAAGCTAGACGGTTATATCTTCGGCAGTAATTATATTGCGATCGCCAGTCCATTCCTATTAGACAGCAGCAAAGCCTTCGATGATTCTCTGTTAGTTGCGACTGCAAATCAGATTGTGAAAGGCAATGGTGTCTACGATGCTTCTAGTCAGAGTGATTTGACATCCTCTTCTATATTTGCTCGTTTTGATATCATTTCCATCTTTTCCACTAGCTACAGCGTCAGCGACATCCACTTTGTCTAGAAAGACAATAGACAAAAGAATTGCCATCATTACTAATTCGTAATTCGTAATTAACGTGAGTCTCCAACGGAGACTCACGTTAATTAGAGGTGGAACACCACACTATGTTCTTAACCGAGAAGTATTGACTTGATTTGGACTTCTGGCTTTACTTATTTCTGCTTGTTGTCATAATTTTTACTATAATTTTTAATGTACTTATATTTCTTAAATTTTGCTTCCTCATTTGGGACTTGTTGGAAAAATAGTGAAATAAAAAGCGATCGCCCCATCATATCCCAGCAAGCGATCGCTATTTTCCCAAAAGAGGCAGACAGACTTTAATTACTAACGCTTGGTACTGAATATTTAACTAAAAGCGCTTTCAATTTCAGACTTGTCAATTGTTCTATAGCTTTAATCAGGTGTTGCTGTTCTGGTTGCAGTTCCAGAGAAAGCAAAGCTTGATTGAAGCTATGACCAGAGTGTACTTGATGCCTCAGGGTATCACGTTGTGATATGTCCAACACTGCCTGGATTTCTTTATTTCTGCGTTGCAGCACAGATTGGAGTCGTTGGCGCTGCAAAGGAGTTAAATCCAAATCAGCAAAAGAAGGGTAGGTGGTAACTAAACTAGCAGCAGAGGCATAAATTGCTTTAGAGGGAGTATGAAATCCAAATGTTGCTGCCGAGGTAGTTACGGGCATAAGTACAAGCAGGGCAAGAATAGTGGCTAATACAGCCAGCCACTTTGGAAAGTTAATTGCCATAATCAGCAGTTTCCAGACGGAATTGGGTTATTTGTTGCCTGTTGTGCAGGTGTCAAGGTTTACATTTGAGATTCTCCCACTCTCCAAGGGATGATTTATCTAAAATGATCGCTCTCATGCTGAGGCTACACCTAACAGGGAAACAACGGAGTCTCTTAGATGACTGTTTTATGAAATCAGGGATTGGGGATTGGGGATTGGGGATTGGGGACTGGGAACTAGCATATATATCCAATTACCAATTACCCCATTAACATTATTCAGACCGTTTCATTTTGTTAATTTCTTGTTGTAATTCTTCAATTTGACGGCGTAATCTTTCGGCTTCGGCTGCGGTGGTAGAGGCTTTCACGTCTACAGAACCAGAGGCAGGCGATCGCTGATAATTACCTTGGCGAATTTGTTGATATTCTGAGGATACTGCCCATTGTTGTAGGTATTGGACTCTTTCTACAGCGAACGGATGGCTTAACATCATGCCTTGAGCGCCGTTGTACATTAAGAATTTATACACTTGATTTAGCCCATCCTCATCTAACGCCTGATAATTTTCGGACTGCTTAATAAATTCTTGCAAACTGCATTCATTGGCATATTTACTGCTACCGCCAGAAATCTTCATCATTGACGATAAAACAGTATTTAGGTCATCAACCACCAACAGCGCTGCTCTATCTGCCGTTAACTCAGCCTTGCGCCGCCATTCAAAAAACGCATAAATTAAGGCTTGAGAGACAAAATTACCAATGCCAAAGGTTAATTCTCCTAAGGCAGAAGCCGCACTCATCGCCCACATCGCCATTTGAATTAGAATAGTATGACCACATTTAATATGCCCCAGTTCATGGGCTAACACCGCCCGAATTTCGGCTTCGTTGAGTAAGTCTAGTATCCCTGTGTTTATGACTATGTAAGGATTCTCTTGACCTAATGCGTAGCTATTTGCCTGAGGATTTTGTGAAACAAACAGTGTAGGTTCTGGATAAATATCCAAATCCCGCACACACTCCCGAAACATCTGGTAAATAGTGGAATATTGCCGAGGCCCTACTTGGATGGTGTTGCCCATTAGATAGACTAGCTGAGGGCGTTCGTAGACAAATTCCACAAATTTACGAGCAATCAAATCAAATCCTGGTAGATTTCGCAAAGCTTGCTCGGCTTGGCGATCCAGTGGATGTCTGAAGGCTTCGCTGGAAATTCCTGTGTAAGTTGGCATAATTCAGGGTAATGGGTTAGTGGTCAGTAGTCAGTAGTTAGTGGCCAGTATGAATGCAACTGACAACTGACAATTAACAACTGACAAAAGAGATAATAGAAATGGGGCTATTGGCAATTAAAGTCATTTTGTATGGGATGGAAAGCGTGTGATTGAAGCAGAAGTTCATTTGTCATTACATAACTTTTTGCGATCGCAGGCGGGTTTCCCTTCCTGGCCCCATCATTTAACGATGGCAAGGTTGGTAGCACGCGCCTTGCGTCTGGGACGTAGCGCCTTAATTCAAGTAGGGGCTGTTTGTGGCTATCAAGGACGGTATCGCACAAGTTTTATTGCCTCCGCTCTGATGTGGCACGGCCCTGTAATTATTGTTGCCACAGAAACAGTGCAACAACTACTACTGCGAGTAGAAATTCCTCGTTTACAGCAGTGGTTACAAGTCAATAAACCAATCAGAACAGGTGACGTTTGGCCTAACCCTGAGTTCCAAGGAATACTTCTAACTTCCCCAGAAGCTTGGCTAAAAGGACAGCTAACATCTGCTGATAATTTCCCCCAAGGTATACCCACCATAATTGATGGAGTCGATGATTTAGAAGATTGGGTACGTGATCAGCTGACTAGAGATATTCAACCCCAAGACTGGGATCAACTTATACTAGCCTGCCCCGAACAAGCTGAAGCAATCCGGGCTGCAAGAATTGAATTGACCAGTGAACTGTTCAAACATCCAGCAAATCCCTATGAGTGCTATTTAATCTCCCAGTCAGAAACTGATATTTTAACCAAACTCCACACAGTTTTAGAATCAGCATCAGGTGTACCAGAAGTATGGCAGCAATTACCCAGCGAGCAAAATCATCCCCTCTCATCCTCCCCACCCCTCTTGTGGGCAACAATCGCCCGTCGCCAAGGTTTATTTTCATTACATTACGCACCAATCGAATTAGGAGAAATTCTTGCACCTATTTGGCAACGACAGCCAGTAGTCCTCATTGGCAGCGCCTTAGAGCCAGAAACCGAGGCTCCTTTGTTTCAAGAGCGTCTAGGTTTAGATGATTTAACCTGCTTAAAATTCGCTTCTGATAGCCAATCAGAGGCAATTCAACTCTACATACCTTACAAGTTACCTCTACCTAATACGCCAGAGTTTCAAGCCGCATTCATTCACAAGGTGCGGACTTTAGTCTGTCTAAGTGCTACTGCACCAGGATTGACAGTGTTGCTTGTGGGAGATGTGCCATTAAAGGCACAGGTGGGAGCAATTTTAGCTTCAGAATTTGGTTCGCGGGTACAGGTAGAAAAAACCTGTCTAGATGAAAACGGCATTTTGGTTAGTGGTTGGGAATTTTGGCGAGAACATCAGGCTGTCTTACCTGCGCCTCAATTGTTAGTGATTGCGACTTTACCTTTACCATCTTTAGAACACCCCTTAGTGGCTGGTAGAGTAGCTCACTATAAGCGATCGCATCAAGATTGGTTTCGTTTATTTTTATTACCAACTGCCTTAAATGAACTACAAAGAGCCGTAGCCCCCGTGCGTGAAAATCAAGGCATTGTCGCTTTACTCGATAGTCGTGTCGTCAACCGTAGTTATGGTTCTCAAATCCTCAATGTCCTCAGCCCTCTAGCGCGCCTGAACTATCTCGATCCCAGCCTGTTTGCCCCCAGTGGTGAAGAAAATTCAGCGTAGAAAAGGAGTAGGGGTAGCAAAGAAGAATCACTATGAACAACTGACAACTGACAACTGACAACTGACAACTGACCATAAGTATTAAAGTAAATTTATAGCCTAGACTAAATCGTGAATCTTAATTATGGGTGAAGCAAAACGTCGTAAAACAACTATGGGAGAACAGTACGGGCAAGACACCCGCATCTTATCTTGGGTTCCCATCACTAAATCTCAAGCTGAACTATTCGTTAGCTGGACTACTCGCGGTGCTTGGGTAGGAATCGGTGTAATGGTTGTTGCTTGGGTAACTATCCGTTTTATCGGGCCGGCTTTTGGTTGGTGGCAAGTAGCCGCCTAAAATTTCTGTCAAAAGATCGGGGAAGGGTGTATGTGTCCAAAATCCTTACACCCCTACATCCCCACACCCCTGAACCCTTACACCCTCTCACAGCAGATAGTCCTGTTCCACAAGAGATCAAGTGATCAGGCACACTTTAGCCAGTTCTATTGCTTTTTAAGTTCTGTATCTATAACTCTCGCTAGAGTGACTTACTGTTAGTCTTGAATATGATTGGCTACAGAGTTTTAGGAGGCTCGACATTCTTAAAGGAAATCTGTTCTATCTGCAAAGGGGATATTTGTGATCTACTTAATTTTTTTTAACGTTTAGAGCCTAAAAAAATACTGCCGAAATGGCAACACACTTATCTTTAGTTTAGTTATGCTCGGTCTTATGCCTATAGATATTCGGGCTGTAGTTATCTTTTCCTGAAGTGTAATCAACCCCCCTACTATATTCGGCCATTACGCCTGCATTTTCACTTTAAAGCTTGCGCCCTCATCCATTTAACTCTATAAACCCAGGAGGGGTTGAATTGGGTGCAGCAAAATCTAGTAACAATCCGCAGTAAGAAAATCCGTAGTTTTACTGTATAACAACTCTGTAGAGAACATTAACTAGGCTGAAAAACTGTAATAATCACGAATGAACCACATTTAGTATAAAAGTGCAATCCGTGATTTTTCTATGGTTGACTAAGGTTAAATCTGAGTTAATCTTGATGCCATCACTGCTAACAATCACAAAATCAGATTGAAGTTTGTAAATTTATTATTAATTTTTCTAACTCTGTCTGATGTGTTGATTTTGCAAACTGAATTGTTTGATACGGCAGGATGTGGAGTTTTCTCTTACCCTGAGCAAGGTAGTCAATTAACGACTTCAACAAATGTCTTAGTAATTGTAATGGATAGTTTACAATACCAATGGGTGAGAGAATCTAAAGAAAATATAAAAGAGACTAAAATGACTGTGGTGTCTGGAGGACAAAAGTGTTTCTAAGACTAGCTCATCAACATCGGCAGTTTGTTCAAGACTTGGTAATGAACCTTCAAGCCTTGGCAATTGTACTCGAACGGCGTGGATATCCTGCCTCTTGTTATACCTGCGGCGACCAAATGAACAGTGCTTCGTTCATGGTCAGCTTGGGTAATAATCATTTGATACGATTCCTAGTATCTGACTATGGGATCACTTGGACAGAGATGCGAGACGATCGCGAATTGATGAAATTGGAAGGTGCAGAGGCGATTAACCAGTTACAAGAACTAGCAAATCTTGTGAAGCAACCTACGCCGATTAGTTCCGCGAACAAGGCGTTGGCAAAACGAGGTTAAAACTTTCTGTACATATAGTTTTAATGGTCAATTTTTCATTGAAGATTGATTAAATATCACCCAAAAACTTAGTGATTCAGACTTGGCTGGCAATTCTTAGCTATCTATATTTACTCTTGAGTAGTTAATTTAGCTAACTGCTGCACTCTATACTGTGTGCTGAAGCCCGAATAATTCGTAATTAAACAACCTCCATACAGGGATAATGGAGCATAAATTCTCTACCTTAAAGTAAATTTACGAATTACGAATTATTCTACAAGCCATTCCCAATCAAAATGAAAGATGCCCAGTAGTAAGGGTGATGAAAGTTACCACTGTTGGCTACAGGCATGATGTGATTGGTTGACTCTATATCTCTAATTAAAGCTGTTTGAGCTTGCCGTAAAGCTACGGTTTTAGTTACTTTGCCTGTAGATAATTTTTGATAAAACACACTCATTAATGCTTGAGTGCCACCATCATCTACAGCCCAAAGCGAGGCCATAGCTGCCTTTGCGCCGTTTTTTTGTATCTGATAACCAAAGCCTAAAATTTCTTGACCACCGCCCAACTTACCACCTAAACCAGTTTCACAGGCACTCAAAACTACCAAATCTACATGAGGTAGTGACCATGTGGCAATATCTGACAGATTCACGCGATCGCCATTACCAAATAAAATAAATGAATCTTGTGGTTTACCGACCACAAAGGCTGCATGAGTTGCTAGATGGACAATCGTATAATCATCCATCTGTGGTACTGTAACTTGCGGCTGGTCTTGTTGGGAATTGAGGATTGCTTGTTTATTTGGCGTTGCATATTTGCGGGATGAATTTAGACTTCTCGACAAAGCTGAAAGTCAATTCTACCCTTCTCCTTCCCTGCGGGACGCTACGCGAACGGAGACGCTAACGCGTAGCTTGCTTCCCCGTAGGGGTAAGGGTTCCGCGTTAGCGGTATGCGTGAGATAAAAATCATCCCATCAATCAGTAACGCCGTTTATTTAATGTTTCAATTGGCGATAGTTGTTCGCATAGTGTCTCGGAGATAAGCCCTGCCTTTCCTAGAGAACGTTCTAGTGTAGGCGATCGCTGATTTTTCTGAACTAATATTTGATCTTTTTCTCTGTAATTAAATAAATTTACCTCTTGAACTAGTGCTTCTACTAATCCAGAATTGAATAGAAATAATTATAGGTAAAACCAAAGTACTGAAATAACGCAGATGAAACTGCATAACCACGCACTCCTTTTATCTAGGAGTTTAAACCTTATGAATTGAATAAATTCAACAATGCGACGCTTTTTTATGTTATTCCAGACTTGGAAAAACTTAAGTTGCTCAAAAACAAGAAGATGTCTGACGAACAATCAAACCAATCCCAATTACCACCAACCAACGCCATCGAAGTTTCATCATTACGTCAGTTCGATAGTTGGTTTGAGTATCCGGTGAGAGTTCATCCCCACCATACTGACTATGCAGGTATTGTTTGGCATGGTACCTATTTAAGTTGGATGGAAGAAGCCAGAGTAGAATGTTTGCGTTCTATTGGCATTGAGTTTGCTGATTTAGTTGCCTTAGGCTGTGACTTACCTGTAGTAGAACTTTCTATCCGCTATCATCGTTCAGTTCAGCTAGGTATGGCGGTGGTGGTAAAAGCGCGGATGATAGATGTGACTGGTGTCCGGATCAACTGGGATTACGCTATTGTCTCCACTGATGGACAGCAACTATTTGTTACTGCCAAAGTGACATTAGTGGCCTTGGATAGAGATAGGGGTAAGATTATGCGTCAGTTGCCCAGCAACGTCAAGGATGCTTTGGCAAAGGTGTCTGCCTTACACAATAACTAATCGGGGATTGGGGATTGAGAATCCAAGAGGTTGTACACTCTTGATATTTGTGGAGTCAAACATTTCTATCTCATACCCTCCCTGCCAATACAAAAAGAGCAACTCAGTTAAAATGGTGTCTTTACTTGTAAGTGAATTATTTTTCCTGAGTGTGGATGCAGAAAGCAGAGTTCTCTAGCGTGCAAATGTAATCGATTTGCTTTAGCAGTGCAACCATAAAAGCGATCGCCCAAAATTACCACCCCCAATCCTTGCACATCTGACGCATGAACTCTTAATTGATGGGTGCGTCCGGTGAGTGGTACAAATTCTACACGGGTGTAATCTCCTTCCCTGGCGATCGCCCGAAAGTTTGTCACGCTAGGTTTACCACGTTGCCAATCAACTTGCTGATAAGGTCGATTCTCTGGATCTCCCCACAATGGTAAATCAATTATCCCAGTCTCTGTGCTGACAACGCCGGCAAGTATGGCTTCATAAACCTTGTGAACTTGTCGCTGTTGAAACTGCTGGCTAAGTTGACGATAAGTTTGCCTGTCTCTTGCCAGTAAGAGAATACCAGAGGTATCTTGATCTAAGCGATGCACAGCAGCAAGCTTCGTTTCCTGAGTTAACAAACGGCGCAAACGGCTAAGAACGCTATCTTGGGTATCAAAATAACGACCAGGAACTGATAACAACCCCGCAGGTTTGTTCACCGCAATCAGCCATTCGTCCTCATAAATCACATTAATTTGTTCTTTGTCAAAGTTTGAGTCAGGTTTCAAACCTGACAACAAAAATCCCATCAACGGCTGACAACGTTCCATGCAAGCGCCATAAAACTCACCCTGAATTTTATCTTGACAGGATGAACCCCACCAAAATTCAGCCATTGCTAAAGGTTTCAGTCCATGCGTGGCTGCATAGTGTAGGAGTTTTGGCGCACAACAGTCTCCCGTTCCTGTAGGTAAGCCATTCGGCATCAATCGCTGTAATGATACAGATTGCCCTAAAAAATTCATCAGGGAGTAAGCAGCGTGCATTTGCGCCTGTAATTGCCGAGATAGTGCCTTCCGCTTTTGCTTGAGGTGTTGTATTTTAATATTTGCTGAGGCGATCGCTTCTTGTAATGGTTGCAGAACTGTGTCTCGTTCTTGCTTGAGTCGCCGTCGTTCAATTCCATCCTGACGACTTTCTTCGTCAAGCTGTTCTAAAGTAGTAGTGAGGGTTGCTGGTGAAATAGTTTCGTCTATTAGCTGACGTTGTTGTTGTCGTTGAGATTTGCGATAACGATGGCGATCGCTCATTGCTTGCAACTGCTGCTCAAACTCTTGAAAAAGAGTTTCGTACTCTTGTCTTTGTGGTAGTTGCTTGAGGGTAATCAATTCTTGCTTAATAGCATCTAACTCAGCTAAAGTATGCTCCTCTTGTATGGCAACTTGTTCCCTTCCCGGAATTGGTGGAACCCAGCCATCAAATACATTTTGTCCGTTTAGTAACCCAGAGAAAGCTTTAAGTACTCGTCTTTCACCAGTGGTTAGTTCAACTAGCAATATGCCATACATTTTACCTTCACGGGAATATCGTTCATCTTTAGCAAGGCATTGCATTAAACTATGAGCGATCGTCTCTACTAAAGCAGTACGAGGCAGCCTTAATAAATCACCAGATTGCAGACAATACCCTTCATACCAATAGTTAGCTGATAAGTCATCATCGGTCAAATCATATTCAATAAAATCTGACAACGGGTGTAGAACCTCTGTAAAAGGCATGATGGGAGATATAGCTGACTCTTGGCAGATGATGATTTTATATTTTATGGTGTGCTGGGGCGATCGGCTCTCCTTTAGGTATCTATTACGCCAACCTCATCCCAGCTGATGATCAAGGAATTTCCTAATAGTTTTAAACTTCCCCTAACAATATTATTCAATTCTTGCACGGAGTGCAGAATTAGGGAAAAGAGCTTGGAATCCTGCTTGGCGCTCATCTAAATCTTCCTGGCTATAATCCCAAAGGCTACGGTAGTAGAAAAAAGCTACCCCCAAGCCCCGTTCTCTCGTAGTCCGCACTTGAGATTTAATTTGTGACATAGGAACAGCATTATTGCGTAATCCTGTCATAATTCCAATGCCAGTTGGTATTAATTTTTGTGCTTCTTGAATTTCTGGACGAGAAATAGTAGAAATAAAACTTTGTAGGTTAGGACGATATACTTGCACAATTAGCTCATCAACAATCTTGAGACGTATCCAAGCAAGCCAATCTTGTAGCTGAGACTTGTAGGCAAAATCGTAATAATTGGGAGCTACCGAGAAAATTATCTTAGGTTTTCTCGCTTTTACAGCTTGGTTTAGCTTCACCATAAACGCTGTAATCTTATCAGAACGCCAGCGCACCCATGCTGGATCTTGATGATTAGCTGGAGGTGCATTTTTGGTCTCTTTAGTATACAAAGAAATTGTATATTTATCGTAACCAAATTCATGAGGCAAACTCATGTGATCATCGAACTGTATACCATCAACGTCATAATTGGTCACAATTTCCAATACAAGGTCAGTAATCAAACGTTGTACTTGTGGGTGGAAAGGATTAAGCCACACCACCTCACCAGCAGCACTAATTGAAGTTTGTCCACCATTACGCTTTTTTGTTAACCACTCTGGATGGTTCATAGCTAATTCTGAAGTTGGAGGAGCCATAAAACCAAACTCAAACCAAGGAATAGCTAACAAACCCCGATTATGTGCTTGGTTAATGACATCTGCAACAATATCATGTCCATCCGAGCCACGAAATACAAAAGGTTGAATACCAGCCTTTTGTGCTACAACGCTAGGATACATTACATAGCCAGAGTTCCACACTACAGGGTAGACAGTGTTGAAATTCAACTGCCGCAGTTTACCCATAGCATCCTGCACTTTGCGACGATCCTTGAGGATGTCAAAATCATTATTAGTCATCCAAACCCCACGAATTTCTTGGCGGGGTAGTTGAGCAACAGCAGGAATAAAACTGTTTCCCAGTAATACTGAGACGAAGGATATCAAAACCAGAATAGGGAAAACACTCTTCAGCAAAATTCGACGATAAGTATTTGACTGCCTAAGTCGCCACTGATCATGAAGGAAACTTAATTTCATCGATTTAAACGATGCGTTAGCTACCCACACGCGCCATCCCATGAATTTGTAATGGAACTTACTAGCCATAGCGTCTACCCGCTTTATTGCTTATTAAAGAATTGGCTCATTAGTAGTTATTCAATGTGGTGCATCGAAATTTCTGCCTCAATCAAAATTGAAGCATACTTAGTACAGCAAGTATAGTAGACACAACTATTTTTCATCAGTACCTCACAAGAATTTGCTTTGAGAATACTGAATTTTAAATAATTCGAGATAATTCAATACTCAATTAACAAGTCTTTGACAGCCTTATAATTACTTAACCTGAATGTAGCAGTTGGAGATAACTGCCCAAAACAAAAACCCCCTTTTGTGTAAAAAAGGAGGTTTTTGGTTAAAAATAGAACC